>NZ_VLJG01000080.1:0-1840 GCF_007829415.1 Aminobacter sp. J44
GTAAGCCTCCGGCGAGGACCGCAGCCGCCTCGGATCATCAGCGCGCCTGACTGCGGCTTTTCTCGAAGCCGGCCTTGCCGAGAGCGCGGCGTCTGGCGAGCTTTTTGATCCGGGTCTGGATTTCGTCTTCAGCAGCATGTGCGGGATCGAACGGGCGGCCGTGCCAGCGTTTGAGTTCGCGATGCTGCTCGTGTTTGGAATCGGTGATCGCGTCGAGGAACAATTCGAAGCCGGGGATGCCGCCGACATCTTCGGGTGGCGCGCGGCCGGCACCGTCGATGTAGTGGGGATACTCGACAGCGGGATCGGCGTCGGCGATTGCCTCGATGGTGATCGTGTGCCGCCAGTCGTCACCGAAGTCGTAGGTGTAGGCCAGTTGCGTGATGCCGCGATCGACCAGCGCTCCGAGCCGCGTCGTCTTCGCCGAGTAGGTTCTGTCGCGCAGGCTGTCCCATTCGTGATCGGGAATGGCGTAGCGCTTTCCGTCGGCGCGGAACTCGAACAGGTGATAGTCGTCGAACGGCATTGCCGCCTGGATGACGTCGTGCAAGGCCTTGAGCGTTGCCGTCAGCGGCACCTCGGCGCGCCGCCATATGGCGGGTTGCCAGTCATCGAGTTGGATCATGATGCGGGCGATGCGATCGGCGTGGCTCATGCCACCAGTCTTGCAGATTGCGCCGTCCAGTTCCACGGCAAGAGATCACTCAGCCGGCCCTGCGGCGTATCGGCGATGCGGGCGAGCACATCGGCGAGCCAAGCCTGCGGGTCGACATCGTTGAGCTTTGCCGTGCCGATGAGGGTATACATGACGGCCGCACGCTCGGCACCTCGTTCGGAGCCGGCGAAGAGCCAGGACTTTCTGCCGAGGGCGAGACCGCGCAGCGCCCGCTCGGCTGCATTGTTGGTCAGGCAGATGCGCCCGTCTGCGAGGAAACGGCTGAACCCCTTCCAGCGCCTGAGCATGTAGTCTATAGCCTGTGCGGTGGGCGCGTGACGCGACAGCTTGGCCCGCTCGTCACGTATCCACTCTTCCAACTCGGCGACCAGCGGCGCGCTCCGCTCCGACCTGATGGCGAGGCGCTCCTCCGTGGGCAGTCCGTTGATGTCGCGCTCAATGTCGAATAGCAGATCAATGCGTTTGACGGCCTCGAAGGCGATCGGTGAGATCGGCGGCGCGGTCTTCCCGCGACGCGCATTGGCGGCGATGTCGGCAAGCACGAAGAACTTGCGCCGTGCATGGCTCCAGCAGAGAGCCTCCGTCACCGGTCCGGGCTTCCGGTCGGGGAGGTAGAGCCCGTTGTAGCCGGCATAGGCATCGGCCTGCAGAATGCCGGTGAACTGCCTCAGGTGCCGCTCGGGATGATCGCCCGACCGGTCGCGCGATGCGTAGAACAGGGCTGCCGGTGGTGATGCCCCGCCGAAGGGGCGATCGTCGCGGACATAGACCCAGGCCCGGCCGGTGGTCGTCTTGCCTTTCGCCAGGATCGGCACCGTGGTGTCGTCGCCGTGAAGCCGCTCTGCCTTCAGCACATGGTCTTCGATCAGGGCGTGAAGCGGACGCAGCACCGCCGCGCACGCGCCGACCTGATCGGCCAGCGTCGACAGGCTCAGATCGACGCCCTCGCGGGCATAGCGCTCACTCTGCCGGTTCAGCGGCTGGTGCTGGCCGAACTTCTCGAACAGCACCATGGCAAGCAGGTTCGGGCCGGCGAAGCCGCGCGGCGTCACGTGGAACGGCGCCGGCGGCTGGCTGATCGCCTCGCACTGCCGGCACGAGAACTTCTCGCGCACCGTCTGGATCACCTTCCACTGGCGCGGGATCACCTCCAGCGTCTCGGTG
>NZ_VLJG01000081.1:0-1674 GCF_007829415.1 Aminobacter sp. J44
TAGCCATGAGCAGGTTGAAGGTTGGGTAACACCAACTGGAGGACCGAACCCGTTTCTGTTGCAATAGATTGGGATGACTTGTGGCTAGGGGTGAAAGGCCAATCAAACTTGGAAATAGCTGGTTCTCCGCGAAATCTATTTAGGTAGAGCGTCGACCGAATACCCCCGGGGGTAGAGCACTGGATGGGCTATGGGGACTCACCGTCTTACTGATCCTAACCAAACTCCGAATACCGGGGAGTACTAGTCGGCAGACACACGGCGGGTGCTAACGTCCGTCGTGGAAAGGGAAACAACCCTGACCAACAGCTAAGGTCCCCAAGTCATGGCTAAGTGGGAAAGGATGTGAGGATCCCAAAACAACCAGGATGTTGGCTTAGAAGCAGCCATCATTTAAAGAAAGCGTAACAGCTCACTGGTCTAAATAAGGGTCTTTGCGCCGAAAATGTACCGGGGCTCAAGCCATGCACCGAAGCTTTGGGTTCACTCTTTGAGTGAGCGGTAGCGGAGCGTTCTGTAAGCTGATGAAGCAGGATCTGTGAGGACCTGTGGAGGTATCAGAAGTGCGAATGCTGACATGAGTAACGATAAAGGGAGTGAGAGACTCCCTCGCCGAAAGTCCAAGGGTTCCTGCTTAAAGTTAATCTGAGCAGGGTTAGCCGGCCCCTAAGGCGAGGCCGAAAGGCGTAGTCGATGGGAACCACGTTAATATTCGTGGGCCTGCGGGTAGTGACGGATCGCGTGTATTGTCAGTCCTTATCGGATTGGTCTGGCAGTGAAGCGGTCCCGGGAAATAGCTCCCGCGTACAGACCGTACCCTAAACCGACACAGGTGGACTGGTAGAGTATACCAAGGCGCTTGAGAGAACTCTGCTGAAGGAACTCGGCAAATTACACGCGTAACTTCGGGATAAGCGTGACCTTGCAGCGGGCAACCGTTGTGAGGTGGCACAGACCAGGGGGTAGCGACTGTTTATCAAAAACACAGGGCTCTGCGAAGCCGCAAGGCGACGTATAGGGTCTGACGCCTGCCCGGTGCTGGAAGGTTAAGAGGAGAGGTGCAAGCTTTGAATCGAAGCCCCAGTAAACGGCGGCCGTAACTATAACGGTCCTAAGGTAGCGAAATTCCTTGTCGGGTAAGTTCCGACCTGCACGAATGGCGTAACGACTTCCCCGCTGTCTCCAGCAGAGGCTCAGTGAAATTGAATTCCCCGTGAAGATGCGGGGTTCCTGCGGTTAGACGGAAAGACCCCGTGCACCTTTACTATAGCTTTACACTGGCATTCGTGTCGGCATGTGTAGGATAGGTGGTAGACTTTGAAGCCAGGGCGCCAGCCTTGGTGGAGTCGCCCTTGAAATACCACCCTTATCTACATGGATGTCTAACCGCGGCCCGTCATCCGGGTCCGGGACAGTGTATGGTGGGTAGTTTGACTGGGGCGGTCGCCTCCTAAAGAGTAACGGAGGCGCGCGATGGTGGGCTCAGAGCGGTCGGAAATCGCTCGTTGAGTGCAATGGCATAAGCCTGCCTGACTGCGAGACTGACAAGTCGAGCAGAGACGAAAGTCGGTCATAGTGATCCGGTGGTCCCGCGTGGAAGGGCCATCGCTCAACGGATAAAAGGTACGCCGGGGATAACAGGCTGATGACCCCCAAGAGTCCATATCGACGGGG
>NZ_VLJG01000082.1:0-1669 GCF_007829415.1 Aminobacter sp. J44
CTGGCAAATCACCAAGAGCAGTGAATCAGACTAAACTGATCCCGTGAATCCTCAAACCGACTCTGTGTTCATAAAAGATGCTCTAGCACCCGCGCGAAGACCTCCGGCGGCGGTGGAAACCCCGGACAATTTCTCCTAATGCGACTACAACGGTCGGATCCGCCCGTAATCAGGCGGGACTTTTCGTTACCAGATGGATCAACCGAGTGGTATCAGGTAGAAATACCTAGTGGTGTGGAACTCCCGTGGTGAGATACGAATATAGACACAGCATGAGCCACGTTTTTCGCGCCAAGCTTGCTGCGAATTGCGAGTAACTGATGCTCAACAGTGCGGGGCGAGAGTCCCAGTTCGACAGCGCATTCCTTGGATGATAGACCCTGTGAAACGAGGAACAGGATGTCCTGCTGGCGCTGCGTCAGGCGTTTAAGGTCAGCAACCGTCGGAAGAAGAAGCCGCATGCATGTCAGGGAGAGGATACGCTCCGCGGCGCCGGTCGAGCACGTCGGCAGGAGTAAGCGATCATAGACGATGTAGTTGTCCAATACGCGCCCGCGAATGGCATCTACCCTGAATTTCTTACTGTGCTTAACTTCAAGCAGATATGGATAGATGTTTCGAGAAAGAAATTCTTGATCCGGATAAAGCCCGAGGACCGGCAGTTCGCGACCAAGACAGATATTCTCGGTGATCACTTCGATCCGATAGTCGGGTGGCAAGTCGAATGTGACGTCGTAGAGCACCAGATTGCAGGTGCTCCCCAGCGCGTTTTTCAGATCATTGGCAAATTTTCTTAGCGCTTCGGCGCAATTCGGCTTCTCATGTTTCCATTTATCGAGAGCGTAAGAAAAAATATCCGGTCGCATTATCGATAAGTTGCATACAAGATGAATCGGCAGCGGCGAGAAATCGATAGCAACTCCAATATGGACCGCGATGATCTGCGGCAATACAGAAAGTGACGCCGGAAAGATGACGCAACGATACCGGATATACATTTAAACGCTCAGGTGATCGCAGGCTGCGGCTGCATGGCCACAGCCCACCACGCGGCGGCCGACCTGGATGAATGGCCGATCTTCGAGCAGGACATTATCCGTATCTCCCACAAGCAGAGCCCCGAGGACTATATTTCGCTTGGACGCGATGTCGAAGCACAGGTGCTTGCCCGGGCGATCCGCGCGCACGTGCATCACCGAGTATTCCTCAACGGCAGCAAGACCGTTGTATTCCGGGCATTTCCAAGGTCCTCCGCTTCGAAGCGGATGGGCTGATGGATCCAAATCGCCAAAAAAGAAACCGCCCCTTTCGGGGCGGTTTCGATATGGCTGCAAGCGCCAGATGCTCGTACAGGGACCGGCAGATCCTGTGAACGCAGTCAGTAAATCCGCTGATAAAGCCCGATGTTTTCAATCTTGAAGGAACTGCACGCTGAGGGACCTTCAAGCTCGAGCGTCAGGCCCTTGACCTTGGCCAAGGTTAGCCACCAGGGGGATGCATCGAGCGGAACGATCAGGGCTCCGTTGTCCGCGGTAAAGGTGACGCGGGACGAGTCAAATGGGCCGTCGCGATCGTGGTCTGCCCCCTGAAAAGTGGTCCTCCCTGAAGTAGGCTATTGAGCCGTAGGAGGACGTTTGAATGCCCCAGAAGAAGCATAGACCTGAAGAGA
>NZ_VLJG01000083.1:0-1577 GCF_007829415.1 Aminobacter sp. J44
CGCGCGACGACAGGCTGGCGCAGCTTTCGCAGGCCCACGATCTGGCCTCCCGCCGCGGCGACGAGCTCGGACAGGAGATCGCCGCGCTGCGCGCCTCGACGTCATGGCGCATCACCGCACCTTTGCGCGCCGTGTCGCGCGCGGTTCGCTGGCTGATGCGCGGCCCCCGCTGGTTTGCCCGGGGTGTGTGGGCGTGGATCTCCTTCAAGCCGGGGTCGCGCCCGCGCCGCGTCCTGCGGGCCGCTTTCGCGCGGCTTGCCCGTTTCGTGCTGAGGCGCCCCCGTCTTGCACGGCTGGCGAAACGCATCGCGGCATTCCTGCCGAATGGCCTCCACCAGAAACTGAGGCTGGCGGCCGCCCGCTCGCGCTGGCCGGAGTACGACGAGGCGCTGTCCTCGATACAGACCCGTTCGATGCAGGCTTCCCCGCTTTCGGGCATGTCCGGCAAAACGGGGCGCGTGGCCGTCGTGGCGCCTGTTTCCCCCGACGGGATCACTGGCGGCGCGGAGCGGCTTTATGCCGGCCTCGTCGGCGCCATTCGCGATCTGGGGTGGGAAGCCGATCTCGTTACCGTGCCGTTCGACGAGTCGTCCTTCGAGGCGATCCAGGCCGGATATGCAGCCTTCGAGGCGCTCGATCTCGACGCCTACGATCTCGTGATCTCGACCAAGGCCCCGTCCTACTGCGTGAGGCACCGCAATCATGTGCTGTACCTCGTCCATACGATCAGGGTCTTCTACGACATGTTCGTGACGGCATTTCCGGATGCCGACGAAAGCCGGCTGGCGCAACGCCGGTGGATTCACGAGAAGGACAATGAGGCGCTGGGGGCCATCGAACGCCGGTATGCGATCGGCGAGGAAGTCGCCCGCCGTCTCAACTCGTTCAACGGGCTGGACGCCACGACGCTTCACCCCGCGCTGAACATGGAGCGGATCGTTGCGGGGCCGATGGGGGATTATTTCTTCATGCCCGGCCGTCTGCATCGGTGGAAGAGGGTGGACCTCGCCATCGAGGCGATAAGGGCCTCGGACCTGCCGATGAAGCTCGTCATCGCGGGAACGGGCGAGGACGAAGCCACGCTGCGGGCCTTGGCCCATGGCGACAAGCGCATCGTCTTCGTGGGGCATGTGGACGATGCCCGCCTGGCCGACCTCTACCGGCGCTGCCTCGGCGTCGTGTTCTGCCCGGTACGTGAGGACTACGGATATGTCACCATCGAGGCGTTCGCCTATGCGAAGCCGGTCATAACCTGCCTCGATTCCGGAGAGCCGCTTCAGTTCGTCAGGGACGGAGAAACGGGACTCGTCGCCGAACCGGACGCGCAGAGCATCCGCAAGGCCATGGAGCGGCTCTGGACCGATCGTGACGAAGCGCGGAAGATGGGCCTCGAGGCGTCCGACGTCGCCCGCGACATCACGTGGGAAAGGGTCGCGAAAATCCTGCTCGACCCGGCCGCGGAGCGCGACTTCAGGAATGCGCCGTCCAAGCTGAAGGTTGCAGTGCTCGACATGCAGCCGATCACGCCGGCCGTCGGCGGCGGCTCTACGGCCTCTACCATGATCTCGGGGAGCAGT
>NZ_VLJG01000084.1:0-1607 GCF_007829415.1 Aminobacter sp. J44
ATTGCCCGGCGCTCCGGCTCGAAGAAGGTCGCCATCATCGCCGTCGCCCGAAAGCTCGTCACTGTGCTCAACGCCATGCTCCGGGACGGCAAAGCCTTCGCATGACAAAACACAGTTGCCATGCCTGACCGGTGAGGCGAACCAGCGAGACATAAAGCGCACCGCCCGGGATCGTCGCGGTTAGCGCTCCACGAGCCCCCTCCGGCGCTTCGCGCCACCTCCCCCATAAATGGGGTAGGATCCGCAGATTGCGGTTCGTGTCGTTTTCTGCAAAGCCTTTCGAGGTCGTACCGCGCCGCAGGCCTATGTCACCGTTCTGGCATGGATGGTCGGTCAAGCCGTGGCATGACGAAGAGGAGAGGCGGGAAGGGAGCAGGAAGACGAGCAGCTCTTGCGGAGGGCGCGGCGGACGTGATTGTCTCCGACATTCTTCCCATCGTCATCGTCGGGCTTGACCCGACGATCCACGCCTGAACCGAGACGCCTTGCCGACGGGTGAGGACGGGCAACCTGCTGCTCCCCAACGGTTCGGACTCTCACCAGCCCTCCGCCGCCTTCGCCGCTAGCTCCCCCGCGCTGTGGGGGAGGATCCGCGTGGTGCGTTTCATGCGCGAGGCGCATAACTGGTAGCGATCACCCACGAAGCGGGGAGGGAGGAGAACATGGGCAAGCGCGAGAAGCATTTACGGAGGACACGGCGCCCTTGATTTTCACTGCCGGTCTTCCCTTCGTCATCGTCGGGCCTGACCCGACGATCCATGCCTGAACCGGGACGTCTTGTCGACGGGTAAGAACGCGCACCTGCCGCTCCCGACGCTTCGGAACTCGCGCAAGCAGCGCCGCCGCGGATCCTCCCCCACAAGTGGGGGAGGGGACCATGCGAAG
This sequence comes from Aminobacter sp. J44, assembly GCF_007829415.1. Lineage (NCBI taxonomy): Bacteria > Pseudomonadati > Pseudomonadota > Alphaproteobacteria > Hyphomicrobiales > Phyllobacteriaceae > Aminobacter > Aminobacter sp. J44. The sequence continues at coordinate 886 of NZ_VLJG01000084.1, forward strand.
CATGGTGGAGGGGGCGTGACGGAGCGGGACGGTGACGTCTGGCGTAACGCGTCCGTCCGCAGCAACGATTCTCGTCCGGCATTAGACGCAGTAGGGGCCTTTCTCACCCCACCGGCGCCGGCGCCCTAGGAGCCCCCTCCGGCGCTTCGCGCCACCTCCCCCACTTCGTGGGGGAGGATCCGTGTCTTCGCGCTTCAGGAGCGTAGCGTTCTGCAGGAGATGGAGAGCTCGATGGCAGCCTGTTAGGCCATACGTGATCCGCAGCACATCAGCCTACAATCCAGATTCCCATCAAACCCGCTCACAGATGAAGCCAGCTTCGCGCCACCTCCCCCGCGCTGCGGGGGAGGATCCGGGGGCGTGCCTTCATGGATCGTGGAGTGTCACAGGCAATGATTGCGGTGCGCAGCGGCATGAGGGCAGGGGCGCTGAAGCCACGATGCGCAGCTGGCAAGAAGCGTAGTGGCGGTGAGATTTCGAGGCCGATCCAGTCGGATCCTCCCCTCACTTGTGGGGGAGGGGGACCATGCGAAGCATGGTGGAGGGGACGTGACGGAGGGCCAATTGCCGGCCCGTCCCGGAAAGGACCGTTCCCCCAAACAAAAAAGGGAGGCGCCGGGGCGCCTCCCTTCAGACTGCTGACAAACCTCTGGCTTCGGCCGGAGGTTTTTGATTCAGTGGGGCATGCTGAAGAAGCCTGCTCCCGAACAGACGGCGCTCGA
>NZ_VLJG01000085.1:0-1400 GCF_007829415.1 Aminobacter sp. J44
GCCCGTCGAGCAGCTGCTGCTAGGTCTGGAAGAGGCCGAGCAGGTCGAGGCCGAAGGCTTCGCGGCGGACGACACCGCCGATCCTGCCAAGGGCGGGGCTCGCGCCAGGACGCGCCGGGCCAATAGGGGCTCACTGCCGGCTCATCTGCCGCGGGTCGAGCAGGTCGTCGACATCGACGACAAGAGCTGTCCCTGCTGCAAGGGAATGCTGCATGTCATGGGCGAAGACGTTGCCGAGCGCCTAGACATCGTGCCGGCCCAGTTCCGCGTCATCGTCACACGCCGACCAAAATACGCCTGCCGGAGCTGCGAGGAGGTTGTTGTGCAGGCGCCGGCTCCCTCGCGCCTCGTCGAGGGCGGCATCCCGACCGAGGCGACGGTGGCGCATGTGCTGGTGTCGAAATACGCCGATCACCTTCCGCTCTACCGCCAGTCCCAGATCTATGCCCGCCAAGGCGTCAACCTCGACCGCTCGACGCTCGCCGACTGGGTCGGCAAGGCAGCTTTCCTGCTTCGGCCCATCCACGAGCGGTTGTTCGAGCGGCTGAAGGCGTCCGACAAGCTCTTCGCCGACGAGACGACGGCCCCGGTGCTCGATCCCGGGCGCGGCCGCACCAAGACCGGCCAGCTGTTCGCCTATGCGCGCGACGATCGCCCCTGGGGCGGGATCGATCCGCCCGGCGTCGCCTACCTCTATGCGCCCAACCGAAAGGCCGAACAGCCCCTGCGGCACCTTCAGGGCTTCGTCGGGATCCTTCAAGTCGACGGCTACGCCGGATACAAGGCGCTGGCCGAGCGCAACGCCATGAGCCTGGCCTTCTGCTGGTCGCACGTGCGTCGCCGCTTCTACGAACTGGCGCAGTCCGGACCCGCTCCAATCGCAACGGAGGCCCTGCAGCGCATCGCTGAGCTTTACAAGATCGAGAACGAGATCCGAGGGCGCCCGGCGGAGGAGCGCCGCGCCGCTCGCCAGGAAACGAGCCGACCCATCATTGATGCCCTCGAGCCTTGGCTGCGCGGAAAGCTCGCGCTGGTCAGCCAGAAGAGCAAGCTCGCCGAAGCGATCCGCTATGCGCTCTCGCGCTGGGCCGGGCTCGGCCGCTTCCTCGACGATGGGCGCGTCGAAATCGACTCCAACATCGTTGAACGCAGTATCCGCCCCATCGCCCTCAATCGGAAAAATGCCCTCTTCGCCGGTTCCGATGGCGGTGGAGAGCACTGGGCAACCATCGCCTCGCTGATCGAGACCTGCAAGCTCAACGGCGTTGACCCGTACGCTTACCTCGCCAACGTCATCACCCGCATCGTCGCCGGTCACCCGCAGAACCAGATCGACGACCTGCTGCCATGGGCCTACGTCCCCGCGCCACTCAAGGCCGTGGCCTGAGAACAGCGGTTAC
>NZ_VLJG01000086.1:0-1204 GCF_007829415.1 Aminobacter sp. J44
GCAGGAGTCCGTCGTCCTCCACCACCAGGACACGCACGCCGTTGAGGACCAAGCCGTCATCGAGACGTAAGCGATGTCCCGGCTCCACCTTTCGCGCTGGGGCGTGAAGGACGATGTTCGAAGCCTTTGAGGGCTTCGACATATGCCGATTTCAGAGTTTACGCTTAAGCCCAGGGATGATGAGCCGGTCCGCCGGCTGGAGATATTCACTGGTTCGGGTCGCCGGCGCGAGTGGCCGCCGGAGGAAAAAGCCCGGATTGTTGCGGAGAGCTACGAGGCGGCCGAGACGGTCTGTGCCGTGGCACGCCGACACGGCCTGACACCGCAACAGCTGTTCACCTGGCGGCGCGAGGCGCGCAAGCGAATGGAGGCTGAGGCGCCGCCCGCGTTCGTGCCGGCGGTTTTGGTCGCGCCCGAACCTCTGGCGGAGAAGGGACAGAAGCCGCGCGCGAAGCGTCGAGCGCCGCGACGACGAACAGCGTCGATCGAGGTTGAGGCCTCAGGCGTCACGGTGCGGATTGGTGACGGCGCATCGTCTGCCACGATCGCTGCGGTAATCCGCGCATTGAAGGTCACGTCGTGATCGGCCCGACTGGTGCCGTGCGCGTCATGGTGGCGACCAGGCCGGTGGACTTCCGCAAGGGGGCCGAGGGATTGGCTGCGCTGGTACGCGAGACGATGGGCGCCGATCCGTTCTGTGGCGCGATCTACGTCTTCAGGGCCAAGCGCGCCGACCGGGTCAAACTCGTCTACTTCGACGGCACCGGCGTGTGTTTGCTGGCGAAGCGTCTGGAAGACGGGAAGTTCTGCTGGCCTGCCATCACCGATGGCGTGGTCAGGCTGACGGCGGCGCAGTTGCAGGCGCTCCTGGAAGGGCTGGACTGGCGGCGCGTGCATGATGCCCGCGAGACGCGCGCGCCGGTCGCGGCAAGTTGATTCCGTCGACGTCGAAAACGCTGGCAAAGCATTGGAATGCATGATTGAATCGGCTTTGTGAGCAATCCGGCCGACCCTTTGAACAACGATCCGATCGCGCTTCAGGCGATGCTTGCCGCGGAGCGCGCCGAGAACGAGCGGCTGCGCCAGATCATCAAGGAGCTGCAGCGTCACCGCTTCGGCCGCAGGGCAGAGAGCCTGCCCGTCGAGCAGCTGCTGCTAGGTCTGGAAGAGGCCGAGCAGGTCGAGGCCGAAGGCTTCGCGGCGG
>NZ_VLJG01000087.1:0-1157 GCF_007829415.1 Aminobacter sp. J44
AGCCTGCCAGCAGTAGCAGCACGCTGACCAACCCGGCCAAGCCGGACAGCACGGCGACCAATGCCGTCAGTTACACCACGCGGTGGGACACCATCTTCCTAAATTCTGAATCGGATTTCCGAAACTTTGAATCGCGTGTGGGGAATATTGAATCGAAATACCGCAAATTTTTTCGATTTGAGATCAATCGATGCAAATTGAAACACATCATCTGCGTTCGATGCGATGTCACCGTTCAGACTCGGAAAATCCCCGCTGCTTCTGGAAAATCGCGACGCGCGGGCATTTCGGGTTCGGCAGCGGACAATTTATTCTGATTGAGGGCGATGGGTATCGAGTTGTCGCCAACTCATCTCAATGTGCAGGCAACCCGGATCGATTTGAAAAAATTTGCGGTAATCCGATTCAGAGTTCTGGGTCCACGATTCTCAACTCGGGAACCACGATTCAAAGGTCTGGAAAATCGTTACAAGGGCAGTCCGTTCGCGAGGATAGGGCTGAGGGGGGGCGCAACAAGCCCGGAGGCTGCTGCTCAGCGGTGACTAGAGAACGCGGAGTAAACGGTGGACCAGGTAGAGCCTCTCCATCATAGGCCGGAAATGGCAATGTGCACCCTGGACTTCGAATTGCTGCTACCACCACCCGAGTACCCCAACGCCTCTCGCTCCAGCTCGGAGCGCCGGATTACTTATCAAGCTGGTGGCCATGCGGATTCCTGGAAACCTCACACGGACATCAGGATTCATAGCAAAATCGTCGGTTCTCCCCCCATTACTCCTGCAAACGGGGTGAGCTAACGGAGTTATCTATCCCTCATCAAACGGCGTTTGCATTGCGCCGATGGGAGACGCGTGTGTCTCGAGTGCAGTGAGACTGACCTGCCACTGAGTTTTTCCTCCACCTGGAGTCAGAGTCCGGCCTTGATTGAAGGACGGACAGATGAAGCGGAAGCGGTTTTCGGAAGAGCAGATCATCGGGGTTCTGCGCGAGCACGAGTCGGGTGCGAAGGCGGCCGATCTACGCAAACAACGCCATCCAGATTACCTTCCACTAGCGCTGCTTCGATCTGATCCTGCTGAACCGCGCCGGGATTGCCGGAGGCATTTTGGTTTGAGTCACGCTGCCATGGCCGGCTCTTCGAGCATAGCGTAGTAGCG
>NZ_VLJG01000088.1:0-1045 GCF_007829415.1 Aminobacter sp. J44
GATGATGTCCCGAGAGGTGGTGTAGCTTATGCGATCGCCGTGCCTTCCGGACTGTGCCGGATCAGCTTGCCGCAGCGGGCAGGCTGATGAGCGGATCATCGCTCATTGCGGCGATTGTCTCAAGAGACAGGTATCTGGATCGCTGGACCGCCCACTCATCATTTTGCTCGAGCAGCAACGCACCGACGAGGCGCACGATGGCATTGTCGTTTGGAAAGATGCCGACGACCTCGGTTCGCCGCTTGATTTCTCCATTCAGTCGCTCGATCGGATTTGTGCTGTGAAGCTTGGTCCAGTGTTGTTTGGGAAAGGTCATGTAGGCCAGCACATCTTCTTCGGCACTGTCCATGAGGGTGGCGAGCTTGGGCACCTTCGGCCTGATCTGGTCGGCCACAGCTCTCCACTGGGCGCTTGCGGCCTCCGGCGTGTCCTGAGCAAAGGCCGTGGCAATAAAGGCGGAGACAACGCGTCGTCCACTCTTTCCTGCATGGGCCAGTGCGTTTCTCATGAAGTGCACCCTGCAGCGCTGCCAGGTGGCCAACAGGACCTTGGAGACGGCGGCCTTGATGCCTTCATGGGCATCGGAGACGACGAGCTTGACGCCGCTCAAGCCCCGTCTTGTCAGCTTGCGCAGGAATTCTGTCCAGATCGGTTCTGCCTCGGACGTGCCGATCTCCATGCCCAGAACCTCGCGCCGGCCGTCGGTGTTGACGCCCACGGCGATGATGACCGCGACAGAGACAATGCGGCCACCACGCCGGACCTTGAGATAAGTGGCGTCTATCCAGAGGTAGGGCCACTCACCCTCGATCGGCCGTGAGAGGAAGGCTTTGACCTTGTCGTCGATCTCCTCGCAGAGCCGGGAGACCTGGCTCTTGGAGATGCCGCTCATGCCCATCGCCTTGACCAGGTCATCGACCGAGCGGGTCGACACACCTTGGATGTAGGCTTCCTGGATCACCGCGGTCAGGGCTTTTTCGGCCATGCGACGCGGCTCCAGGAAGCTTGGGAAGTAACTGCCGGTGCGGAGCTTCGGAATGCGAAG
>NZ_VLJG01000090.1:0-1009 GCF_007829415.1 Aminobacter sp. J44
TGGTTGCGGGGGTTGGATTTGAACCAACGACCTTCAGGTTATGAGCCTGACGAGCTACCGGGCTGCTCCACCCCGCGATACCTTTAGAGCCGGACTTTTGAGCCCGGGAGCGAGTTCAGGCGTAGCCTGAGGAGGTGAGGCCGTCAAGCAATCGATCCTGTGAATCGATTGTAGGCCGAACGGGCTGCTCCACCCCGCGTCACCTTGGGCATTTGCCCTCATGTTTTGCAGGCGGTTGCCTGCGAAGTTTCGTAAGCGTTAGCTTACTTTTTGTTCTGGATATGACAAGGCCGCCTGGTGTGGCGGCCGGTGTGCCGCCATGTGATGGCGGCTATTCGTAAGGAGAAGATTTTCACATGCGCTTAGCAGACCTGGCAGCGACCTACTCTCCCGCGTCTTGAGACGAAGTACCATCAGCGCTGGAGCGTTTCACGGCCGAGTTCGGAATGGGATCGGGTGCAGCCGCTCCGCCATAACCACCAGGTCGGCAAAGAGCATGTGAGAGAAGCTGGTGAAGTGGTTAGGGGGCTAAGGGGTTAAGGCCTTATGTTCCCGGACACCGTTTTAAGTCCTGAGCCATTTTCGGGCGCAGCCCGCAAGGCCGACTGGCCGTCGGCCATGTTTGGCCGCCCTGTCCGGAGGATAGCGGGCGAAGCCCGCGCGCATCCGTGAGGACGAAGAGACAAAGATGGATACGAGCAATGCGAACAATCAAGCCGATCGAGCTATTAGTACCGGTAAGCTTCACACATTGCTGCGCTTCCACACCCGGCCTATCAACGTGGTGGTCTCCCACGACTCTCAGGGAATACTCGTTTTCAGGTGGGTTTCCCGCTTAGATGCCTTCAGCGGTTATCCCGTCCGTATATAGCTACCCTGCTATGCCGCTGGCGCGACAACAGGTCCACCAGAGATACGTCCATCCCGGTCCTCTCGTACTAGGGACAGATCCTGTCAATATTCCTACACCCACGGCAGATAGGGACCGAACTGTCTCACGACGTTCTGA
>NZ_VLJG01000002.1:0-124772 GCF_007829415.1 Aminobacter sp. J44
TTGCCACTGTCGACCTCGGCCTTCTTGAGCCACTCGTTGAGGGTGTGCGCCGAGCAACCGATCTTGCCAGCCACCGACACCACGGCCGCCCAGCGGGACGGATACTCCCCGCCATGCTCCTGCMCCATCCGCACCGCTCGGGCGCGGACCTCAAATGAAAACTTGTTCGTCGTCTTGCTGGTCATGCTCCATCCTACTCAGGAGTTGGAGCCCCCGGCAAACCCGGTGCGGTTCAGATCACCGACATGCGGAAAGGGATAGAAGGTCTGGCGGCGCTGACGCAGGATGTGTTGCGCCAGAAGCCGACAGGAGGCGCCGTTTAGCGTTCCGAGGGCGGCGCGGCGATCGCATCAAACTTCTGTTTTGGGACGGACAGGGCTTTTGCCTTTACGTAACCGCCCGATTGTTACCGCCTGCCGGATAGCACCCTTGATGGCTTAAGACACGTGCTTAACGACGTCGTTTGCGACGTGTTTTAGACGAGGAACGGGATGCGTGTCGAAATTCTTGGGCAGGAACGACGTCGTCGGTGGTGTGATGATAAGAAGCTGGAGATCGTCATGTCGGTTGGGGTTGACGGGGCGACGGTGACGCACGTTGCGCAGCGCCATGAGGTTACGCGGCAACAGATCTATGCGTGGCGGCATGAGCTGAAGAAAAAGAAGGGGGTTTTGTCGCCTGCGACAATCTTTCTGCCGATCGAGATGCCCGAACCCCTCTAAGGATGGGAAGCCTCGGATGATCAGTCCCTCCCAAAGATGTCACGCGTGTAGATTTTGTCCTTCACATCGTCAAGGTCTTCCGACCATCGGTTAGTGATGATGATGTCGGCACGGCGTTTGAAGTCGGTGAGATCGCTCACGACCTTGGAGCGGAAGAATTCGCTCTCCGGATAGTCTGGCTCGTAGATGATGATCGGAATACCCTTCGCCTTGATACGTTTCATGATGCCTTGGATCGATGACGCTCGGAAATTGTCGGAACCCTTCTTCATGGCAAGGCGGTATACGCCGACCAAGTCCGGATTGCGTGCGACGATATCGGCTGCTAGGAGATCCTTGCGCATCCTGTTGGCGTCGACGATGGCGCGGATCAGACTCTGCGGCACCTCGTTGAAATTGGCAAGCAGCTGTTTGGTATCCTTCGGCAGGCAGTAGCCACCGTAGCCGAAGGACGGATTGTTGTAGTGCTTGCCGATACGCGGATCGAGGCTGACGCCCTCGATGATCTGTCGTGTGTCGATGCCGTGCGTCATGGCGTAGGAATCGAGCTCGTTGAAATAAGCGACACGCATAGCAAGATAAGTGTTGGCGAAAAGCTTAATCGCCTCTGCCTCGCCAGGCCCGGTGAAGATCACCGGGATGTCCTGCCGGATCGCACCCTGCTGTAAAAGACCGGCGAATTGGCGAGCCTCCGGCGTATTAGCGCCGATGACGATGCGGGAAGGATAGAGGTTATCGTAGAGCGCCTTGCCTTCACGCAGGAACTCTGGCGAAAATACGATACGCTCGTCTCCGCGTACCTCTCGGAGCGATTTCGTGTAGCCAACGGGGATAGTCGATCTGATGACAATCGTTGCTTGCCGGTTGATGTAGCGGACGTCATCGATGACGGCCTCGATACTGCTCGTATCGAAATAGTTGGTGCCCGGATCGTAGTTCGTCGGCGTCGCGACGACGACGAACTCGGCGTGCGCGAATGCCTCCACCTTATCGGTCGTCGCCCTCAGCCGCAGTGACTTCGTCCGGAGGTACTCTTCGATCTCAGTATCTACGATCGGGGAAATCCGATTGTTGAGCTTGTCGACCCGCTGATGCGTTATATCGTAGGCGATGACGTCATTGTGCTGGGCGAGCAGCACCGCATTGGAAAGACCGACATAGCCGATCCCTGCGACTGTGATGTTTGCCATCAATATCTCCAAGCTATATTAGAAGATCGAAAAATGATGCTGATCAGTTCATACCCGTACCATCGCTATTATCTTGCGGCGAAGAGGATCGAAACAAAGTTTTCCATAGGATTGGAAAAAATCTACCCCATCAAAGGTTTGGTGTGAAGCCCGGCAGAGTTTTGGGATAATTACTCACGCCCTTGTCAGAGGAGCAAACTCCTGAATCCATGTGGATATGGATCGCAGTGATTCGCGACTGACGAAGGAAGAATTGATCAATCTGGTGCTGCGGATGCAGCGTCCGGAGAAGACGTCGCGAACTTCTTCGAAGCTGCCTTCGAGCGATCGCAAGGAGCGTGGTGACAAGGCAAAACCTGGCGGCGCGAAACCGGGTCATGAAGGCCATAACCGCGCAATGAGCGAGGATTTCGATCACATCGTCGATCATCATCCCGACCAATGCCCCCTGCTGCTGCGCCAGTCTGCCCCGTGATCTTCCCGCCGAGGCCGTCAGCGAGCACGACAAGATCGAGCTTCCCGTGATCAAGCCTTTGAACGAGCGCCATCGGCGTTTTGGCGGTTCGTTGCCCGTCCTGCGACACGCTGTCGTCGCTGCTTTGCCAGACGCGGCGAAGGGGACGCCCGTTCGGGCCGCGCGTACATGCCGTAGCGACGACATATCTTAAGACCCTCCAAGCCCTGTCCTACGAGCGGCTGCAGGGTGTGTTCGCGGACCTTTTCGGCCACACCATCAGCCAGGGCGGCCTGATGAACATGCTGCGCCGTGCACAAGCGCCGCGCCCTGGAGCGAAGCTTGGATGATATCTGGCCGCATCGACATCGTGCGATCTGGCCCGTCATATCCTAAACAAATTAAGGCGAGCCCGCGATCAGCTTCTGACCCGCGCCGATTGGCCGGACTTGGTCGAGGCGACGAACAACGGGTGCGAACGCGCCCTCAGATCCGCCGTCATTCAGCGCAAGGTCACCAACGGCTATCGCGCCATGTGGGCAGCACAGGGCGAAGCCGACATTCGGACTGTCGTCGACACGGCTCGTCTCCGCCCCGGGACCAACGCCTTCAGCACAATCCTCCAGACCCTTTCAGCCTGAACCGCCAAGCTCGAAATGAGACGTGGGTAATTACGTTTTGGGAGCTGCAGCCATGCGGAACACTATTCACGGCGGCTGCTCCCATCGGAAGAGCAGCGTAGCTGTTTGATCCCGGGTTTTGATGGAGCATCCTTGTCGTCCGACGCAAAGGATGTGTTATGGGACAAATTCATCATGCGAGCGCCACAACGACAGCGGCGATCCGTCGAGCGATACAGCATAGTCAAGAGAGCCTGAGGGTTCTGGCCAAGCGCTACGGGATTAACCAGAAGACGGTGGCGAATTGGAAGAAGCGCCCTTCAGTTGCCGATCTGCCGACCGGGCCGAAGACAGTGCTGTCGTTGGAAGAGGAGGCGCTTATCGTGGCCGGGACTGTCAGGAATTCTGTGCGCGAGGCCGGTTTCGTCATTGGCTGACAAACCCTTCACCGAAAACGACGGCGAACTGGGTTCTGGCCTCGCACCATTCGCGCGGCGGTCGTTTCCATTCCTCGGCCGCGTGGTTCAACACCAAGTATAGCAGCTTCATGGCCGCATCGTCAGTGGGGAAGTGTCCCCGGGTGCGAACGGCGCGGCGCAGCTTCGAAGTCAGCGCCTCGATGGCGTTCGTGGTGTAGATAATCCGGCGCACGCTTTCGGGATAGGCGAAGAACGGCACGACTTGGCTCCAGTTGCGCCGCCAGCTTTGGGTGATTGCCGGATATCGTTGACCCCAGTAGCCGGCCTCGAAGTCCTCTAGGGCCTTCATGGCGGCTTCGGCATCCTTGGCCCGGTAGATCGCGCGCAGCGCCGGCACGACGGGCTTGCGATCCTTCCACGACACGAACTCCAGGGAATGACGGATCAGATGCACGATGCATATGTGGACAACAGGTCTGAACCACGGTCTGGGGAAAGACGGCGTTGATCGCCTCGGGAAAGCCCTTCAGGCCATCGACGACGGCGATCAGGATATCGCCCACTCCGCGGTTCTTCAGCTCGTTCATAACGCGCAGCCAGAACTTGGCGCCCTCCGTCTGCTCGATCCAGATGCCGAGTATCTCCTTGGTTCCATCGGGAAGGATGCCGAGCGCGATGTAGACGGCCTTGTTGCGCACGAAGCCTTCGTCCCTGATCTTGACCCGGATCGCGTCGAAGAAGACAAGCGGGTAGCAGATGTCGAGCGGGCGGTTCTGCCACTCGGCAACTTCGTCCAGGACGGCGTCGGTCACCGCGCTGATTAGGTCCGGCGACACGTCGATGCCGTAGAGTTCCTCCAGATGTCCGCGGATCTCGCGCACCGTCATGCCGCGCGCATACATGGAAATGATCTTGGCGTCGAAGTCCGGAAAGCGGCGCTGATATTTGGCGATCAGCTTGGGATCGAAGGTGCCGGACCGGTCGCGCGGGATCGACAGCGTCATCTTCGACGTGCCCGTCAGCACCGACTTCCGCGAATGCCCGTTGCGGCGATTGGCGACGCCTTCGACGCGTTCATCTTCAAGGTGCTCGTCCAACTCGGTGTTAAGAATGCGCTCCGAAAGCGCCTTCTTCAGATCATCGAGCAGCCCGTCCCTGGCGAACACCTCATTCGGATCGCGCCCCGCAAGCAACTGATCCAGTAGTTCCTTCTCGATAGCCATGTGATGATTCTCTCCTTTCCATCATCATGGCCTCGCGCACAAGATATCCGACAGTCCCATCGTGGCCTTCCGCAGGCACACACTGCTCCCCCTTGATGATTGCCTCTACGCGTTACAGCCGACACTCCCACATCTGACGCGTTCGTCGTTGCACCGATGTTAGCAGCGGCACGGCATCTCGCGGTTGCCCGATGTCGAGGGCGACAGGCCGGCGAAGAAGAAGTTCAAGAGCTACCCCATCGGCTACTTCCACATCGACATCGCCGAAGTGCGCACCGAACAGGGCAAGCTGCATATGTTCGTTGCCATCAACCGCACGTCGAAGCTAGCCTTCGTTGAACTGCACGAAAAGGCCACCACCGCCGTCTCGAGGGAGTTCCTGTTACGACTGATCGAGACGGTTCCCTACAAGATCCACACCGTGCTCACCGATAATGGCATCCAGTTCACCACGCCGGGCGCCGGTGGGTCGGCCGTGCCGTTGATCAAGGAGGCGATCGCCAATGGCGAGATCTTCCGGGCTCATGCCTTCGACTACGCTTGCGCCAGAAACGACATCGACCATCGTACGACTAAGGTCAGGCACCCTTGGCACTGATGTGATCGACAAGCGCTTTCTGGATAAAAATACGCTATTCTCCTGTTGCGCACGGACGACCGCGTGGCGAGAAGCAGGGTCCGAGGTGAGAGCCCTGCTGCGCAGCCCTTATCGGCGCATCTCGTTTGCGGCATCCCTGCGCGCCTTCTTCGGACCTCTTGAGTTCCAGCCGGCAACGAAGCGGGTATAGGCGCTCTCGGCCTGCTCCACCCAGCGGCGCTCTTCTTCCCGGTGGCTCTTGATGTTGTAGGCGTGGGCGGCTCCCTTTTGGCCGCGCACAGCCTTGCTGCCGGCCTTGAGTTCCACGTCGCGCAGCTTTTTGGCATGCAGGGAGGGTCGAGCCCAGGCGTAACTCTCGCCCTTCGTCAACAGGTGCCAGATCACGACCGAAAGTTTGCGTGCAGTTGCCACAGCCGCGACATGCTGGCCGCGCCGTGCTCTCACGCGCAAGAAGAAGGCGCGGAGCGGTCCCGGTGCGCGTGCCGCCGCCCAAGCTGCTTCGACGAGCATGCCGCGGGCATGACCGCGACCTTGCTTGGTAATCCGCCCATGATAGGCGGGACCTGGTCCGGACTGTCGGACGCTCGGGTTCAGCCCGAGATAGCTCACGAGCTTCCGTGGCGCGTCGAAACGCGACACGTCGCCGATCGCCGCCTTCATCGCCAGCGCGACGGTCATATCGACACCGGGAATGGTCATCAACCGCTTTACACCCTCATCATCGAGAGCCGAGCGGGCAAGATCGCGTTCGATAACCTGAAGGTCTTCGCCCAGCCGGTCAAACTCGCGTAGATGCCGATCGATCGCGAGGCGCTCGTCTTCCCGCACGATCTGTTCGTTCAGCCATGATCGGCCCTTGGCGCCGCACAGGTCGGCATGCGGGCAGGACGGGATCAGGTGGCTATGAAGGATCGACTGGATAACGTTCTTTAATCGAGTCCTCTGCCGGCCGATTTGATTGCGCCGCGTCACCTGCCGGCGCAGAGCCTGCGTCGGCTCATCCGGCATCCAGACTTCCAATCGTGTCCGTCTTGATCTTGGCATGGGCGATGATGCGCACTTGCTTCGGATTGGCGATCACCACTTTCTTCACATGCGGAGCAACAACTGCGGCCGCCGAGCTTGCATTGCCGGTGGCCTCGATCACGACGACGTCATCAGGCAATAGCTTCGCGGCGAACGCCCCCAGCAGATCGCGTCGCATGTCGACACGACCCAGCCGCCTGAGCTTGCCGTTCTTCCACGCCACCGCCTCGGCGAAGGCACGATGGATATCCAATCCGATGATACGCATGCCTGTTCCCTCCTTCCTGGCTCGGTCAAGGACGGGGGCTGGCGGGCAACACGACTTCTACTGATCCGCGCTCGCAGCGCATCCGGGAAAGTCGCGAGGGGCGGCCATGTAACGAGCTCGGGCTCTCAGCCCACGGTCTAAAGACGGCCTGCCCGCACCTTCGTGCTCCCAGGGCCCCACGTCCCGGATGGGCTCACCATAAGGCTGTTCCGAAAGAAAAACAGCAGGACGAAAAGGCACCGCAGATTACATACCGGATAACGGACAGGTCGAGAGGATGAACCGCACCATCAAGGACGCCACCGTCAAACGCTTCTACTACGAGAGCCACAGCCAGCTTCGACAGCACCTTGCCGACTTCGTCTCGGCCTACAACTACGCGCGCAGGCTAAAGACTCTCAACGGCCTCACGCCCTACGAGTTCTTCTGCAAAACCTGGACATCCCAGCCTGAACGCTTCAGGCTAGATCCGCTCCAGCAAATGCCGGGACCGAACACGTAGCTCGCACTAACGTTTAGCGTATCAGCCAATTAGAACGCAATTTCAATAATATACGCGTTCGCACATTTGCCTCGATCGGCGTGCCAGTTATCTCCACAAAATCATCGCTCTTCGCTTAGCCGATCAATTTGGGTGAGCCTCGCGATCTGCTGCCAAGATCCAGCAGATTCTCCAATCCTTCCCTGCTCGCATTTTTCATTTGATGAGCCGCGTCGAAATATGATCGCATGCTAACGGGCAAAACCGTGGGAGGGGGAAATGCGAACAGCTATCGCTGCGGGCCTGTTGTTGCTTGTCGCAACGCCAGCGTCGGCTCAGTGGGTCCATCAGAAGCAGGAAAGCGCGTTTGGCGGTGCTGCGAAGCACGTAGCGTGACCGTTAGAGGGACATACGGCTTCGGTCTCCGATGCCAGAGCGACGACCTCACTGCGATCTTGCTGGCACCGGAAGCGATCACCTTCGACGATGCACAACGCTTCAAGCAGCTTTCCCCGATTATGCTGCTACGCATCGACAACGGCGAAGTACTCGAGCTCGACGCGCTGGTCGAAAGCTCTGAAGGTCAGCTTCGGGTCGGTGCCGCCATCGATGTAGCTACGGCGCACGATATAGCGAAGGCCCGGCGCCGCGTGGCGGCAGCCCTTTCGCTTCAGGGAAAGCAATATCACGAGCATCAGTTCGGTGTGTCGGGGTCGAGCCGCGCTGTCGGCCAGATGCTGAAGGGCTGCGGCCTGCCGCMGCCGTGATTGCCTGGAGTCAATGAGCGAATCCGGTGGCCGTGTGCGCGCTATGGTTAGCTGATCGTTAAGCCTTCGCATCCACAATCCCTCGCTGACTTGCATGCAAGCAATGGGGGGCTGGCGCGTTCATGCAGGAAGTTACGACCTCTGTTTTGCCTTTCGGTGAGACGCCGACGCTATCTTCTGTGATGAACAGCATGCCGGCGGAAGGGCAGCTTGCCGCCGCCGGTCTTCAGCTTCTCGAAAACGACTGCGCCTGGCTGTGGCAATCGGATCCCAGTCACGTCATCTGCCAACTCTCCGACAGCTACGCTGCCGCCACCGGCGCGAGCCCGGATGACGTCATTGGCCGCGCACGTATCGATACCCTGCTGGAAACCGGCAGCCTCGGCGGCAAGTCTGAGCATCTCGATGCGCTGCGCGCCCGAAAGCCGTTCCGCGACTTCATCTGCCACACCAAGGTTCCCAACCGCGACTGCCGCTATGTGGCGATCTCCGGCGTGCCGCTGTTCGACAGCGACGGCACTTTCCTCGGCTATCGCGGCACCTGCCGCAATGTGACCGCCTACTTCCGCAAGGCCACGTCGCAGATGCCCTCGCGCGATACGCGCCTGGCGCTGATGCTCGACGCGCTGCAGGACGCCTTCTGCTACTACGACGCGGACGACCGGCTGGTTCTCTACAACCACGCTATGGTCAAGATGTATGCCGGGCTCGAGGATTTGATCCGCCGCGGCACACGCTTCCATGATCTGGTCCGCGCCGCGGTCGACCGCGGTTTGTGGACGCCGCACGAAATGGATGCGGAAGCCCTTTGCACATTCCTGATCGACGGCCGCAGCAAGCGCGAGCCTTTCGAGGCGCTGATCTCGTTCTCCGACGGACGCTACGCCATCCATCGCGAGGTCCCTTCAGAAGACGGCGGCATGATCTGCGTTTGTACGGACGTGACTGCCCTCAAGCGCCATGAGAACGAGGTTCTCCTCGCTAAGCGGGAAGCTGAGTATCTCCTCGAAGATCTTCGGCGCAGCCTCGACGCCATGCAGATGGGCGTCGTCATCGTTGACGAGAACCTGGACATCGAGATCGTCAACAAGGCCTTCTACGAGATCTGGCGTTTCAACGAGACCAACGTCCCGACAGGCAGCCCATTCCGGGTACTGATGGACTACAACCGCGACAACGGCGTCTACGGTGTTTCACCGCAGGAGTGGGAAGCCTATGTCGAGTCGCGGCTCGACGAGATCCGCCAGGGAAGCGTCGCGCCGCGCGAATTCTCCCGCGCCGACGGCCGCACGATGATCTATTCCGTGACGCCCCTCTCCGGCCGCAAGCGTCTCATCAGCTATTTTGACATTAGCGAGATGAAGGAGCGCGAGAAGCAGGTTGCGGTCGCGCTCGAACGTGCCCGCCTCGCCGAGACCGTCATCGACAACGTGCCCGATCCAATGTTCGTCAAGGACGCGGACCTGCGCTTTGTCATGGTCAACCGCGCCTACGCGCAGATGTGGGGCAAGGCTCCCGAAGACATCATCGGCAAGCGATCGCGTGACTTCGCGCCGCCGAGGATTGCGGCCGAGCTCGAGCGGCGTGAACTCGAGGTCCTGAAGACTGGGGAGCCCTACGAGCACGAAGAAGACTACGTCATCGACGGCAAGGAACACTTCCGCATCCTTCGGAAGAACCGCGTGCGCACGCGCTCGGGCACCGACTACGTCGCAGGCTCGATCTTCGACGTGACGGAGTTGAAGCGTCGGGAAATGGAGAGCCGCGCGGCCCGCACCTATCTCGAGAACGTGCTGGAATCGCTGCCGGCGGGCATCATCATCTACGACACCGAGGACCGCTTCGTTCTTGCCAACAGGAAGCTGCAGGACACGATGCCGGAGGTGAATGCGGCCTGGTATGCCGGCTGCCCGTTCCGCGAGGCGCTGCGGCTTGGCCATGCCCACGGCTACTTCCGCGCCAGCGGCGATCCGGATGTCGATGCTCTCTATGATAGCGACCGCGAGCAGTGGATCGACGCCTATCTCGAACGCCGCCGCGAACAGCACCGCACCTATGTGCGTCAGAACCCGGATGGCCGCTGGTACCAGGCAATTGACACGCGCACGCCCGACGGCTCGTTCATCGGCATTCGCATAGACATCACTGAGTTGAAGCAGCGCGAGGCCGAACTCGAGGAAGCGCAGCGCAAGGCTGTGCTCGCCGACCGCGCCAAGTCCGAATTCCTCGCCAACATGAGCCATGAAATCCGCACCCCGATGAACGGCGTCCTCGGCATGGCGGAACTTTTGGCTCGCTCGCGGCTCGACGACCGCCAGAAGACCTTCACCGACATCATCGTGAAGTCCGGCAACGCGCTACTGACGATCATCAACGACATCCTCGATTTCTCGAAGATCGATGCGGGCCAGCTGGTTCTCGATCCGGGGCCGTTCCATCTCGCCGAGGCAATCGAGGACGTGGCGACGCTGGTCTCGACAAGAGCCAAGGAAAAGGATCTTGAGCTCATCGTCCGGGTGCAGCCGGGCCTGCCGACGGTAGTCGTTGGTGACGTCGGCCGCTTCCGGCAGATCGTCACTAACCTCGTTGGCAACGCGGTCAAATTCACCGAGAAGGGGCACGTCCTCGTCGACGTGTCTGGCCATGACGTCGGCGACGAGGTCGCCCTGCGCGTGTCGGTGAAAGACACCGGCATCGGCATTCCAGCCGACAAGCTGGACCAGGTCTTCGAGAAGTTCAGCCAGGTCGATGCGTCATCGACGCGCCGTCATGAAGGCACTGGCCTGGGCCTCGCGATCACCTCGCGGCTGGTTGCCCTGATGGGCGGCGAGATCGGGGCCGAGAGCGTCGAGGGCCAAGGTTCCACCTTCTGGTTCACGCTGACGATGCCGCGTGCGGGCGACCATCGCGTACTTCGCCCAACGCCGCTCGACGTTTCGGGCGCGCGCGTGCTGATCGTTGACGACAACGCCGTTAACCGCGCAATTCTGATGGAGCAGATGGCGAGTTGGGGCTTCGACGCCTGCGCCGTCGAGAGCGGCGACGAAGGCATCGCCGTCCTCAAGGCAGTTGTCGCGCGCGGCCTCACCGTCGACTGCATGATCCTCGACTACCAGATGCCGGAGATGACCGGCAGTGATGTCGCGCGCGTCGTTCGCGCAACGCCGGAACTTGCCGCGACGCCGATCGTCATGCTGACCTCTGTCGATCAGACGCTCGGTCAGCCGAGCTACCGTGCGCTCAACATCGACGCTCATCTCATCAAGCCCGCGCGCTCTTCGGCGCTGCTTGAAGCGCTCGTCGCCGCAATCCAGAAGCACCGCCACGGGCTTCAGCAGAAGCACGACCGCACTGCGCCAGCCTCTGCGGTCGAAGATGCCGATGTCATCCGCGTAAAGCCTGCAGCGCCGGCACTGCCGGAGCCCAACATCGTGCCGCTGCGACCTGCCTCCGGCCGCGACCACCGGGTCGACATTCTCGTTGCCGAGGACAATGAAGTGAACCAGCTCGTATTCAGCCAGATCCTTGGCGAAACGGGCCTGCGGTACGAGATCGTCGGCAATGGCCGGCTCGCGGTCGAAGCCTGGTCGCGGCTCAAGCCTCGCATGATGCTGATGGACGTCTCCATGCCTGAGATGAACGGCCTCGAGGCAACCGGCCGGATTCGCGAGATGGAGGAAGGCACCGGCCGGCACACGCCGATCGTCGGCGTCACCGCCCATGCGCTCAAGGGCGACCGGGAACGCTGCATTGAAGCCGGCATGGACGACTATCTGTCCAAGCCAATCAGCCCGAAGGCACTGACGGAAAAGATTTCGCTGTGGCTTGGTGCCGGTACGGAGGTCGACTTCAGCTTCGCATGACGCCGTCACCGGCGTGACACCGGACTGTCATCCAGCTGTTACATAACGCGGCTATTGCCACTCCCGACGCAAGGAGCGTCGCATCCGACCTTCGGGAGTAGGCACCATGACCAGGCATTTCCTCGTAGCGACCGTCGCCTCCGCAGCCCTCGCCGCCTCGCTCGGCGCAGCCAGCGCACAGTCGCGCGACATCATCCAGATCGCAGGTTCCTCGACCGTCCTGCCCTTCGCGAGCATCGTCGCCGAGGAGTTCGGCCAGGCATTTCCCGACTTCAAGACGCCGGTTGTCGGCTCGGGCGGCACGGGCGGCGGCCTGCGCCAGTTCTGTGGCGGCGTCGGTGAGAACACCATCGACATCGCCAATGCCTCGCGCCGGATCCGCGCCGCCGAGGTAGAAGCCTGCAATGCTGCCGGCGTCAGCAAGATCCACGAGATGATGATCGGCTATGACGGCATCGTCTTCGCGACAAGCGCACAGCGCGCCGACTTCGCGCTTGAACCGGTCCACGTATTCAAGGCAATCGCCGCTCAGGTTCCGGTCGACGGCAAGCTCGTCGACAATCCCTACACAAAGTGGAACGAGATCGATCCGTCGCTGCCTGACCAGCCGATTGCACTGGCGATCCCGGCCTCCAACCACGGCACCCGGGAAGTCTTTCAGGAGCGCGTGATCGCGGAAGGCGCCAAGGCAGCCGGGCTGCCGGAGCTGTCGAAGGAAGAGTTCGAGAAGGTCACCACCACCTTCCGCGGGGACGTGGTGGTCGAGATCGCCGGCGATTACACCGAGACTCTCGCCCGCCTGCAGGCCAACCCGGATACGGTCGGCGTCTTTGGCCTCTCCTTCTACGAGCAGAACCGAGACACGCTAAAGGTCGCGACTGTTTCCGGTATCACCCCGTCGCTCGAAACGGTCGCCGCCGGCGAATACCCGGTCTCCCGCCCGCTCTTCTTCTACGTCAAGGGCGAGCACATCGGCGTCGTTCCGGGTATTGCCGAATATGTCGAGTTCTTCCTGTCCGACCAGATGGCCGGGCTGGGCGGCACGCTCGAGACCGCCGGCCTGATCCCCGCGCCTGCGGAAGAACTCGCCGAGGTTCTGGCGAGCTTCCAGGAAGGCAGGACAATCACAGTAGAGGACGTGAAGTAGCGCGTCACGCGGGCATCGGGCCGCTCATGCGGCCTGATGCTCATCCTTCATGAGATCCGGAAGGCCGGTTCATGAACACAGCCATCATCGCCGCCCTGCTGCTGATCCTGCTGGGTATTGCTTACCAGACCGGCTGCTCGCGCAGCCGCAGCCTCACGCTCGCGGGCGAAGCACGGCTTCACTCGCGCCCGGTCTACCACGGCGCCCTCGTTGCCATCTGGTCGCTCACCCCGGCACTGCTGATCCTGGCGCTCTGGGCGCTGTTCGGCGACACGGCAAGCCGCGCCTACGTTCTCGCGCAGCTTCCGCCCGAGACGTCTTCGTTCGCCCCTGCCGATCTTGATGCCGCCATACGGCGCATCCGGCAGATCGAGAGCGGCTTTGGTATCATCGGCGATGCCCAACCTTGGGAAAATCAGGTTGCCCAGGCGCTGCGTGAGTTCCGCATCCTGACCTCGGCAGCCATCATCGCCGCTGCCGCCGGCACGGGCGCGCTGGCGCTCTGGTTCGCGCGCAGCCGAATTTCGCTGCGCCTGCGCGCGCGCAACGAGGTCGAGCGCATGGTCTCCTGGGCGATGATCGGCTGCTCGATCGTCGCGATCCTGACCACCGCCGGCATCGTCGCCTCGCTGCTGGTCGAAGCCATTCGCTTCTTCACTTTCGTCAGCCCAATCGACTTCTTTTTCGGCACTGTCTGGAACCCCGGTTTCTCAACGACGGGCCACGGCTCTGCTGGCGAATACGGCCTCCTGCCGCTCCTGTGGGGCACGCTGATGGTCGCGACCATCGCCATCCTCGTCGCCCTGCCGATCGGCCTGATGACGGCGATCTACCTGACGCAATATGCCTCGCCGCGCCTGCGCGGCGTCGTCAAGCCGATCATCGAGATCCTCGCCGGCATCCCGACCATCGTCTACGGTTTCTTTGCGCTGGTGACGGTCGGCCCCTTCCTGGCCGGGCTGGGTAATTTGCTCGGCCTAGACATCCGCGCCACCAGCGCGCTGACGGCCGGCATCGTCATGGGGATCATGATCATCCCCTTCATCTCCTCGCTCTCTGACGACATCATCCGCCAGGTGCCGCGTGCCATGCGCGACGGCTCCCTGGGCCTTGGTGCCACGCAGTCCGAGACCATCAAGCGCATCATCCTGCCGGCCGCGCTTCCCGGCATCGTCGGCGCGTTCCTGCTCGCCGTCAGCCGCGCCATCGGCGAGACGATGATCGTAGTCCTCGCTGCCGGCAATAGCCCGTACCTGCGCCTCAATCCGGGCGAACCGGTCTCCACCGTGACCGTCACTATCGTCAACCAGCTGACCGGCGACACCGACTTCGCGTCGCCGCAGTCACTGGTCGCCTTCGCGCTGGGCCTGACGCTGTTTGCGATGACCCTCATCCTCAACGTCGCCGCCCTCTACATCGTCCGCCGCTACCGGGAGCAGTACGAATGACGTCCGACGAACGCCTCGGTCTCGTCCGCGCGGGGCTTGCTGCCCGTCATGCCCGCGAATGGCGCTTTCGCTTCTATGGCATCCTCGCAATCCTGGCCGCCCTCAGCTTTGTCGCGATCCTGTTCGGCATGATCCTGTCCCGCGGACTTCCCGCCTTTACGCAGGCGACGCTGACACTCGACGTTCATTTCGATGCGGCGGTCATCAAAGTTGGCGAACGGCCAACGCGAACCGGAAACCAGTCGCACGCCGAATATGCGAAGGCGGTCAGCGACTGGGAGCGCAAGATGACGATGGTCAACTGGAACCGCCTCATCGAGGCGGCGGTGCGGGAGGCTGCCCCCGACACGAAGGCGAATTCGCGTGAAATCCTGTCGATTGTCGAGACCAACGCCCGCTTCGAGCTGCGCGACATGCTGGTCGCTGACCCGACGCTGATCGGCAAGACGGTTCAGGTCAGCCTGCTAGCCTCGGCCAATGCCGACAACTGGCTGAAGGGCAACATCGACCGCGCACTGCCCGATGCGCAGCAACAGCTGCGCGAGCCGGCACGCGCGCTTGCCGACCAGCTCAAGGCCGAGGGGAAAATCCGCAACGCCTTTGCCTGGCACATCTTCACCAATGTCGACTCGCGGTCGGCTCCGGCTTCCGCCGGCCTTGCCGGAGCCTTCGTCGGCTCGCTCTACATGATGCTGGTGGTGATCGTGCTTGCCGTGCCGATCGGCGTCATGAGCGCAGTCTATCTGGAAGAGTTCGCGCCGAAGAACCGGTTCACCGACCTCATTGAGGTCAACATCAACAACCTCGCCGCCGTGCCGTCGATCGTCTTCGGCCTGCTGGGCGCTGCCGTCTTCATCAACTATTTCCGTCTGCCGCTGTCGGCACCGCTCGTCGGCGGACTGGTGCTGTCGCTGATGACACTTCCCACCATCATCATCGCCACGCGCTCGGCGTTGCGCGCCGTGCCGCCGTCGCTGCGCCAGGCAGCCCTCGGCCTCGGCGCGTCGAAGACGCAGACCGTGTTTCACCACGTCCTGCCCGTCACCTATCCCGGCATGCTCACCGCCACCATCATCGGTGTCGCACAGGCGCTTGGCGAAACGGCACCGCTGCTGCTGATCGGCATGAACGCCTTCGTCGCGCAGGTACCGGCTACCCCTCTCGACCAATCGTCAGCCCTGCCCGTGCAGATCTTCCTCTGGCAGGGCAACGAGAACCGCAACTTCTTCGAAGCGCGCACATCAGCCGCCATCATCGTCCTGCTCGGGCTGATGCTGACGCTCAACGCCATCGCGATCTTCCTGCGCTCGCGGCTGGAGAAACGCACATGACAGAGAACACTCGCTTGGAGGCGACCGAAATGAACATGCCTGCCGCAACCATCCTCGCCCGCTCGGACCTCTACCACATGCCGTCAACGACGGTCCGCACGCCCGATGCCGAACCGCGCTCCGCAAAGGTTATCGCGCGCAACGTCAGCGTCTTCTACGGTCCGAAGCAGGCGCTGTTCGACGTGTCGATTGACATTCCGGAAAAGTCCGTCACCGCCTTCATCGGCCCGTCGGGCTGCGGCAAGTCGACCTTCCTGCGCTGCCTCAACCGCATGAACGACACGATCGACGGCTGCCGCGTGAGCGGACAGATCGCACTCGACGGCAGCGACATCTTCGCCCCCTCGCTCGATGTCGTCGAGCTGCGCGCTCGCGTCGGCATGGTGTTCCAGAAGCCGAACCCGTTCCCGAAGTCCATCTACGAAAACGTCGCCTACGGCCCGCGCATCCACGGTCTGGCCCGCTCGAAGGCCGACCTCGATGAGATCGTCGCATCAAGCCTACAGAAGGCGAGCCTCTGGAACGAGGTGAAGGACCGGCTCCACGAGCCCGGCACCGGCCTTTCGGGCGGCCAGCAGCAGCGCCTCTGCATCGCCCGCGCCATTGCGGTCTCGCCGGAAGTGATCCTGATGGACGAGCCCTGCTCGGCTCTCGACCCCATCGCCACTGCCCGCATCGAGGAACTGATCGACGAGCTGAAGCAGAATTTTACGATCGTCATCGTCACCCACTCGATGCAGCAGGCCGCGCGCGTGTCGCAACGCACCGCTTTCTTCCATCTCGGCAACCTGGTCGAAGAAGGTCCGACTGACCTGATCTTCACCAGCCCCGGCGAGAAGCGGACGCAGGACTACATCACCGGCAGGTTCGGCTGAGGAGCCAATTCATGGCAGCCCATATCGTTACCTCCTTCGACGAAGAACTCGGCAACATCGACCGCCTGATCCGCGAGATGGGCGACCTTGCGCACACGATGGTCACGGATGCCACCCGCGCGCTGTTCGACAGCGATTCGGTGCTCGCCCTACGCGTGGTTTCCGCAGACGCCGTGATGGATGCCCACCAGCGCGCGCTCGACGAACGCGCGATCACCATCATCGCCAAACGCCAGCCGATGGCTCAGGATCTGCGCGTCGTCGTCGGCGCACTCCGCATGGCGGCCGACTTCGAGCGCATCGGCGACCTCGCCAAGAACATTGCCAAGCGGGTCAGCGCCGTCAGCGAAGGCGTCACGCCAAAGAGCCTGTCGCATTCGATCGACGTCATGGCGAAGCTGGTGATGGAACAGATCGACGAGGTCGTCGCGGCCTATGCGGCGCGCAATGCCGGCCGGCTGGAGGCGCTGCGTATCGACGATGAACAGATCGACATCCAGTACACCGCCGTCTTCCGCGAGCTCTTGACCTATATGATGGAAGACCCGCGCAACATCACGGCTTGCACGCATCTGCTCTTCTGCGCGAAGAACCTCGAACGCATCGGCGATCACGTCACCAACATCGCCGAAAACGCCTACTATATCGCCACAGGCCGCCAGCTGCCGCTGAACCGGCCGAAGACCGACGAGACCACAATTGCGCCAGACCCTGCCTGAGAAGGAGAGCCGGCTGATGATTGCACCGAAGATCATGGTGGTCGAAGACGAGGAGGCGCTCGGCATCCTGCTGCGCTACAACCTTGAGGCCGAGGGCTATCAGGTCGAGGTCGTCACGCGCGGTGACGAGGCGGAGATGCGGCTGCGCGAGCATGTGCCGGATCTGCTGGTGCTCGACTGGATGGTGCCGGCCGTCTCCGGCATCGAGCTCTGCCGTCGCCTGCGCCTGCGGCCCGAAACCGAGCGGCTGCCGGTCATCATGCTGACGGCCCGCGGCGAGGAGAGCGACCGCGTACGCGGCCTTTCAACCGGCGCCGACGACTATCTCGTCAAGCCGTTCTCTACGCCTGAATTCATCGCCCGCGTGCGCGCGCTGCTGCGCCGGGCAAAGCCCGAAGTCCTGTCGTCCGTGCTCAAGGTTGGCGACATCGTACTCGACCGCGAGACGCACCGCGTCCACCGCGGCGACACCGAAATCAGGCTCGGGCCGACCGAATTCCGCCTGCTCGAATTCATGATGCGTCATCCCGGCCGCGTCTTCTCGCGCAGCCAGTTACTCGACAATGTCTGGGGGGAGACGATCTACATCGATGAGCGCACCGTCGACGTTCATGTCGGGCGGCTGCGCAAGGCGGTGAACCGCGACGGCGAGACCGACATCATCCGCACCATCCGCGGCGCGGGCTATGCCATGCAGGAAGGCTGAGCCGCGCGCGGCGCTTCAATCAGTCTGTCAGGGAAAGTGGCGATCCACGACGACCGATGGCGCGGTTGATCCCGGTGGCCTACAAAGTAGGTGGGCGCCATATATCCGAGCCCACGGGCCCGGACAGGGACAGCTCCCTAAGGATCAATAAGGCCCCGGGGAAATGCTGCTCCTGTCGAGAAGCGCAGACCGCCGTTGCCTATATAGTCGCGCCCGCCCTGCCGCGCCAGTGACAGAACCGAAAATTGACCGAACATCGCGGCGACCCATCTGCAACCCGCTACCTGAGTACAGCCTCCTTGCCTCGGCGGGGCATGGCCCCTAGGTTCGGGCAACGACATTCTGAGGAACGACATCGCATGCGCTTTGAAGGAACGGCTTCCTACGTCGCCGACAAGGACCTGATGGTTGCGGTCAACGCCGCGATTGCCCTCGAACGCCCGCTGCTGGTCAAGGGCGAGCCAGGCACCGGCAAGACCGAGCTTGCGCGCCAGATCGCAGCCGCGCTCGGCCTGGAACTGATCGAGTGGAACGTGAAGTCCACCACTCGCGCGCAGCAGGGTTTGTACGAGTACGACGCTGTCTCCCGGCTGCGCGACAGCCAGCTGGGCGACGAGCGCTTCAACGACATTCGCAACTACATTCGCCGCGGCAAGCTGTGGGAAGCCTTCACTTCCGAGAAGAAGGTGGTGCTGCTGATCGACGAGATCGACAAGGCCGACATCGAGTTCCCGAACGACCTTCTGCAGGAACTCGACCGCATGGAGTTCCACGTCTACGAGACCGGAGAAACGATCCGTGCGGTCAACCGGCCCATCGTCATCATCACCTCGAACAACGAGAAGGAGCTGCCCGACGCCTTCCTTCGCCGCTGCTTCTTCCACTACATCCGCTTCCCGGACATGGAGACGCTGCAGAAGATCGTCGACGTCCACTATCCAGGCATTAAGCAGGAGCTGGTGCGCGCCGCCCTTACCCAGTTCTACGAGATCCGCGAGGTGCCGGGCCTGAAGAAGAAACCCTCGACTTCCGAGGCGCTCGACTGGATCCGCCTGCTGGTCGCCGACGACATTTCGCCGGAAGACCTGCGCGGCGATGCCAGGAACGCACTGCCGCGCCTGCACGGCGCGCTGCTCAAGAACGAGCAGGACGTTCATCTCTTCGAACGCCTGGCGTTCATGTCGCGGAGATAACCGATGGCCGAAGTCGTCATCCGTCCGCTGGAAAAGACCGATCATTCGGAGTGGAGGCGGCTCTGGACAGCCTATCTCACCTTCTACCAGAGCGAGGTGAGCGAGACGGTCTACGAGACCACCTGGCAGCGGCTGTTCACTGATGGCGAATTCGAGCCCTGCGGCTTCATTGCCCTGGTCGATGGCAAGGCAGTCGGCCTCGTCCACTACCTCTTCCATCGCTCCAGCTGGTCGATGGAAGGCAACTGCTACCTGCAGGACCTGTTCACCGACGGGGAGGCTCGTGGCAAAGGCGTGGGCGCGGCACTCATCGAGGCCGTGCGCAAGGCGGCAGCAGAGCGCGGCGTGACCAACGTCTACTGGATGACGCACGAAACCAACGCCACGGCCCGCCGGCTCTACGACCGCGTTGCTCGCCGCACCGGATTCATCGAATACGACCTGTCCTGACCATGTTCCTCCCCTTCTTCCTCGAGCTCAAGGCAGCCAAGGTTCCGGTGTCGCTCCGCGAATACCTGTCGCTGCTCGAGGGCATGAAGGCGGGGCTGGTCGACTATGACGTCGAAGGCTTTTACTACCTGGCGCGATCGGCGCTGGTGAAGGACGAGCGCTACATCGACCGCTTCGATCAGGTCTTCTCGCATGTCTTCAAGGGGCTCGATGCGCTTTCCGGCGAAGGCGGCATCGACCCCGCCAACCTGCCCGAGGAATGGCTGCGCAAGCTCGCCGAAAAGCACCTCACCGAAGAGGAGAAGAAGCTGGTTGAAGCCCTCGGCGGCTTCGAGAAGCTGATGGAGACGCTGCGGCAGCGGCTGGAGGAGCAGAAGGGCCGCCATCAGGGCGGCTCGAAGTGGATCGGCACCGCCGGCACCTCGCCCTTCGGCGCCTATGGCTACAATCCGGAAGGCGTGCGCATCGGGCAGGCGGAAAGCCGCCACCGCCGCGCGGTGAAGGTTTGGGACAAGCGCGAGTTCCGCAATTTTGACGACACGGTCGAGCTCGGCACCCGCAACATCAAGGTCGCGCTGAAGCGCCTGCGCCGCTGGGTGCGTGAGGGCGCTGACGAAGAGCTCGACCTCCCCGGCACCATTACCGCTACCGCGGAGCACGGCTATCTCGACGTCAAGACACGGCCGGAGCGGCGCAACGCAGTCAAGCTGCTCATGTTCTTCGACGTCGGCGGCTCGATGGACGACCACATCCGCATCGTCGAGGAGCTGTTCTCGGCCGCGCGCGCCGAGTTCAAGCACATGGAGTACTTCTACTTTCACAATTGCCTCTACGAGGGCGTGTGGAAGGACAATCGGCGTCGGCATTCGGAGGTGATCCCCACCTACGAGGTGATCCAGAAATACGGCCCCGACTACAAGGTAGTCTTCGTCGGCGACGCCTCGATGAGCCCTTACGAGATCACCTCGCCAGGCGGCTCAGTGGAACACTGGAATCAGGAAGCTGGCCACGTCTGGCTGTCGCGCGTGCTCAACCAGTGGCCGAATGCGGTGTGGCTCAACCCGGTGCGTGAGCAGCACTGGCAGTACACGCACTCGATCAAGCTGATCCAGGAAATCTTCTCGCAGCGCATGTATCCGCTGACGCTCGCGGGCCTTGAAGCCGCGACCCGCGAGCTGTCGCGCCGCCACTGACGCCTGCCATTGAGGCAGGCGCGCGAAGACACTACATTTACGGCACCGACAAACCGGAGCTTCCCGATGACCGACAAGCATTTTCCCGTCACCCGCACCGATGCGGAGTGGCGCGCTCTCCTGACGCCGGAGCAGTATCAGGTGATGCGCCAGCACGGCACGGAGCGCCCCGGCAGCTGCGCGCTTCTGCATGAAAAGCGGCCGGGCACCTTCAAGTGCGTCGGTTGTGGCACGCCGCTGTTTGCCTCGACGCTGAAGTTCGAAAGCGGCACCGGCTGGCCGAGCTTCAATGACCCGATCCCGGGCTCGGTCGAAACCTCCGAGGACCGTTCCTACGGCATGGTTCGCACGGAAGTGCATTGCGCGACCTGCGGCAGCCATCTCGGCCACGTCTTCCCTGACGGTCCGCCGCCGACCTTCCTGCGCTACTGCATCAATGGCGTGGCGCTCGAGTTCGAACCCGACGCCGGCTGAACGCCCTAGAACAGCTCGACTGCCCCGCTCGTGTCCGGAACAGGAGCGGGGCGCGTCTTCCGCTCCGCCTCGAACACCTTCGCATCGCGCTCCATCAGTGACTGGCGCGCGCGGCCCGAAACCGGCCAGTACTGGATCTTGCGGCCATGCTCGCCGAGCAGGCTGCCGCCGACATGGCGGATGCCCTCGTTCTCCAGGAACTTCACCGCGAATTCGGCATTCTGGCGCCCGACATCAGTCAGGCCGTCGATCATCCTTGCCCCGCCGAACAGCTTGGCTTCCAGCCGGTCGCGGCGCGCGCCATGCTTCAGAAGATCGTTGACCAGCAGCTCCATCGCATGAACGCCATGGCGCTGCACCGCGCGGTCGTTGCCGCCAAGTGTGCCGCCCGGCAGCAGGAAGTGATTCATGCCGCCAACGCCGGCGATCGGATCACGGATGCAGGCGGCGACGCAGCTTCCCAGCAGTGTCGTCAGAACCATCTCCGGATCGTCGGTGACATAATGGTCCCCTTGCACGATGTGGACGCGCTTTGCTCTCACAATGCTGGGCTGCTGCGGAGCGGCAAAAGCGGTCGCGGAAGCACCTGTCATCGCTCAGTGCCCATCGTGACGTGTCTCGCGCCAAAGACAAGGGTTTCGACCATACAGTTGACCACTAGACGGTTTCTCTGGCTGCGTTGCAGCGGTTGATGATTTCGGCACCGATCCGCTCGAGCGGCAGCTGGCGTTCCACCGCGCCGATCTCGAAGGCGACCTTCGGCATGCCGTAGACGACGCATGTCGATTCATTCTGACCGATCGTCAAGGCACCTGCCCCGCGCATCATGTGGAGACCGCGTGCGCCATCGCGTCCCATACCGGTCAGGATGACCCCGACAGCCGAGCGCCCGGCATGGCGCGCAACCGACTCGAACAGGACGTCGACCGAGGGACGGTGACCGTTGACCGGCTCGCTGGCGGTCAGGCGGCAGCGCAGCTGGCCAACGCCGGCGACCTGCAGGTGCTGTTCGCCGCCCGGCGCGATGTAAATATGGCCAGGAACGAGAGGCGCGCCCTCGACCGCCTCGCTGACAGCCGCAGCGCAAACGCGGTTTAGACGATCAGCAAAGCTCTTGGTGAAGGTGGCCGGCATGTGCTGGGTGACCACCGTCGGCGGGCAGTTCGCCGGAAAGGCTGAAAGCACATTCATCAGCGCCTCGACGCCACCGGTCGACGAGCCGATCGCGACGATGCGGCCGTCCGAACGAAATTCGCCCTTGGTTGAATGGGCCGGCGTGCGGTCCGTACCGGCGCGCACGCGCGCCCGGGCTGCCGACTTTACGCGCGCGGCAAGGTCTCCAAATGCTTCCTCGACCGTGTGGCCGGCGGAGGGCTTGGCGACGCAGTCGACCGCGCCCAGCTCGAGCGCGGCGAGCGTGACGTCCGCACCCGCCTGGGTCAGCGTCGACACCATCACCACCGGCATCGGCCGCAGCCGCATGATCTTCTCGAGGAAGCTCAGCCCGTTCATGTTGGGCATTTCCACGTCCAGCGTGATCACGTCCGGATTGAGGCGCTTGATCGCCTCGCGAGCCTCGTAGGGATCGCCCGCCTGACCGATAACCTGAATCTCCGGATCGCGCCGAAGCACAGCCGAAATAAGGCTGCGCATGGTGGCGCTGTCGTCCACCACGAGGACCTTTACCCCGCTCATTTTAGAAACCGTCCTTGAGCCTGTAGGTCGTGAGACCGTCATTTTCGAATCTGCTCATGTCGGTCACGCGTTCGGAGTGACCCACATAGAGCCTGCCGCCCGAATTGAGCAGCGGCGCGAACCTTGACCAGATGCGAGCCTGGGTGGGTTCGTCAAAATAGATGACGACGTTGCGGCAGAAGATGGCGTCGAATTTGCCCTTCATCGGCCACTGGGCCATCAGATTGAGTTCGCGGAACGCGACCAGCTGGCGCATCTCGTCGCCCACGCCCCACGCGTCTTGCCCGCGATCCTTGACCCGGGCCATCCAACGGTCCCGCAATGCCAGCGGAACCGGCTGCACCGCCTCGTCGGAATAGACGCCCGCACGACCCGTCGCGACCACATTGGGATCGATGTCAGTCGCGAGAATCCGCACGTCGTAGTTGGCCGCTTCCGGCATCGCGTCGAGGACGGTAAGCGCGATCGAGTACGGTTCCTGCCCGGTCGAGCAGCCCGCCGACCAGAACCGGACGCGCCCGCCGGCGCGTGCACGCTGGATCAGCGCCGGCAGGACCTTGGTCTTCAGGTGCTCGAAGTGGTGCGGCTCGCGGAAGAAGCGGGTGACGTTGGTCGTCAGCGCCGCCAGCATGTTCTGGCGTTCGCTCGCGCCGTCCGAACCCGCGACGTAGCTGCAGTAATCGCGAAAACTCTCCAGCCCCAGCGCGCGCAGCCGCTTGGCGAGGCGCGAATAGACCAGCGAAGCCTTGCTCTCCGACAGGGCGATGCCGGCATCGTCGTAGAGCATGCGTGCGATCGACAGGAAATCCTCGTTGGTGAAGAGAAATTCACCTTCGACCAGCGGTTCCTTGCGACCGGGAGCTCCCGTCCGCATTGCAGTTGTCATGCAGCTTCTGCCTCGAATTCATCCGGCAGAATTCGGTCGAGCGCGACGACGCCGATCATGCGGCCGTCGACGGCAAGTATGCCGCGGACGAAGGAGCGGACCGTCTCATTCGCGACGCTCGGCGTCGGCTGGATCTCTTCATCGGTGACGCTCAGGATGTCGCAGACGGCATCGACCAGCAGGCCAACCTCGCGGTTCTCGCAGCGAACGACGATGATGACGTGCCGTGCCTCAGCGACGGTGGTTCCAAGTCCCAGACGCTCGGAAAGGTCGATGATCGGCAGCACGGTGCCGCGCAGGTTGATGACGCCGCGCATGTAGCTCTGCGCGTGCGGAAGCGGCGTAGCGGGCGTCCAGCCGCGGATCTCGCGGACCATCATGATGTCCACGCAGTATTCCTGAGCACCGATCCGGAACGCAATCAGCTCACGCCGCTGATCGGATGCCTTCATGTTCAGAACCTGGTTCATGGTTTCCCCAAAAGCCTCGCAAACCGTGAGTTGCAGACGCCCCCGCTGGAGACCAGTCTGTGCCTCCATCGTTAATTTGCGGTTTAGCGCATGTGGCTGGTGCGAGGCGTGAATTGTCCGCTAACAGAAATTCAGCGCCTCAGCCGGGTCGGGAGATGTAACCTCTCCATACACTCCTGACCTCAGTGCGAAGCCGGGGGCCTCGGTTATCCGAAGCCCCCGCGCATTCATCAGAACTCGTCCCAGTTCTCGTCATCGTCACGCTGCGCGAGCAGCGCGGCGGACCTTGCACCGCCTGCGGAGCTGACGGTCTTGAGCTGCGGGATTGCAGCCTGCTTGGCCGGAGCAGACAGGGCCGGAGCCGCGCCCGAGATCCTTGCAGGCTTCTGGCCGCGGTCGCTGAGCTGGAACTTGGCGACGAGACGGGCCAGCTCTTCGGCCTCCTGAGCGAGGTTGTGGCTTGCCGCCGTCGTCTCTTCGACCATCGCCGCGTTCTGCTGGGTGACCTGGTCCATCTGGTTGACGGCCGTGTTAACCTCGGCAAGGCCGGTCGACTGCTCGCGGGCAGATGCCGCGATCTCGGTGACCAGCGTCGTGATCTGGGCAACCTGAGCGACGATCTTTTCCAGCGCGGAACCGGTCTGGCCGACAAGATCGACGCCCTGGTCGACCTGCTGCGTCGAGGTGGAGATAAGCTCCTTGATCTCCTTGGCAGCTTCCGCCGAACGCTGGGCCAGTGCACGCACTTCCGAAGCGACCACCGCGAAGCCGCGGCCTGCCTCGCCAGCGCGGGCTGCCTCGACGCCGGCGTTGAGCGCCAGCAGGTTGGTCTGGAAGGCGATCTCGTCGATCACGCCGATGATCTGGCTGATCTGTGCCGAGGAACGCTCGATCTGAGCCATCGCCGCAACCGCGTCGCGGACGACGACGCCCGAGCGCTCGGCACCCTGGCGCGCCTGCGTGGTCAGCTCCGAGGCGCGCATCGCACCGTCGGCCGTGGTCCTGACCGTCGCAGTGATCTGGTCAAGCGCAGCAGCCGTCTCCTCGAGGCTTGCGGCCTGCTGCTCGGTGCGGCGCGACAGGTCGTCGGCTGCCTGGCTGATCTCGCTGGTGCCGGAGCGCATGCCCTCAATGGCGTGGTAGATCGTCGCCATCGCCTCTTCGAGCTGCTCGGCGGTGCGATTGAAGTCGTCCTTCAGCGACTGCGCCTTCGGGGCGAATGGCACGTTGATGCGGAAGGTCAGGTCACCTGAGGCGAGCGCGGCAAGGCCGCGACCGAGAGCCTCGATGGCGACGCGGTCCTCTTCGGCAACCCGCGCGGCCTCCGCCTCGTGGCGCTGGCGCTCGCTGTCGGTCATCGAGCGGATGCGATCGGCTTCGCCCTCGATGCGCAGCTTCTCGATCGCGGCATCCTTGAAGACCTGGACGGCGCGAGCCATCTCGCCGATCTCGTCGCGACGCTTGAGCCCCGGGACCTCGACCGAGTTGTCGCCAGAAGCAAGGCGGCCCATCACGCTGGTCAGGTTGTGGATCGGCGTCGCGATCATGCGGGTAAGCAGGTAGCCGAGCGCAATTGCGATGATCGTTGCCAGGATCTGGCCGATGGTCAGCACGCGCTCATTGAAGTCGAGAGCTTCGTCAGCAGCGATCCGTGCGGCATGGATACGGACGTCCGCAGCCTCAGCCAGGGCATCGAGTGCGTCCTCGAGCTTGCCCATGTAGGTGTCGGCGATGCCCGAGCGGCCGACCATCTCGACAGCACTCTTGCGAAGCTCGGAATCCGACGCAAGCCTCTTCCCGACTTCAACGACGTTCTTCCACCACTCGGCGAGTCCATCCGTGGCCGCGTTGATGTGCTGAGCCATTTCCGGGAAGCCTTCGGCCAGTTCCGTCAGGCGGTTGATCTGAGCGTTGAAATTGGTCCGGTGCGCGTCGAGACGCTCCAGATAGTAAGGATCGTTCGACAGGAGGTAGCCGCGATAGCTGTTCTCCTGTCGTCCAGCGAGCGCCTTCGCATTCTGGATGACGGCCATGACGTCATTGACGAGCGCGCGCTCCTGTTGCGCAACTCGCGAGTTGGCGATGTTCCAGTAAACTGCGGCGCTCATCGCCATGATGGTCGCCACCACCAAAAAGAATCCAAGCGCAAGCTTGCGCGATATTTTCAAGTTCGTGATCAGCACAACAGCCCCCGGCAAATCGAAGATCCGGTCACGGTCCGGATATTCCCCAGCGCCTGCAAATCAGGCAGGTTCCCGCGGGTAGTTGATGGCTCGCAACGGTTAACGCCTTCCTAACTGCGAGATTGCCGCAAGGTAATTAAGTCATTGATACTTTAGCGCCTTAGGGGAAGCTCAGATAAGCTGCAAACGATCCAGCTGCTTTCTAATATGCGCAGCTTCTGCGGGAGTAGAGGCAAGCGAGATAGCCTTCTCGAAAGCCCGCCGCGCCTCGCGCTCCTTGCCCAGTTTCGAAAGAAGAGCGCCGCGCACGCCGTGCAGGTAGAAATAACCCGACAGCGGCTCGGCCACCGTTTCGACCAGCTGCAGCGCTGCCTCGGCCCCTTCCACCTTCTCGACCGCCACCGCGCGGTTCAGCGTGATGACCGGATTTGGATGAATCGATTCCAGTACTTGATAATAGCCGGCGATCGCTTGCCAGTCGGTTTCCGCGGCGTTTTTCGCGACCGCATGCTCATAAGCGATCGCCGCCTGAAGCTGGTAGCTTCCCGGTCGCTGGTGGCGCGCGGCCTTTTCGATCAATACCTTGGCTTCTTCTATCGGCCCGCTGCGCCAGAGCGAACGGTCCTGGTCCTCCAACAGAACGATTTCGCCGTTGTCATCCAACCGTGCTGGCGCGCGTGCATGCTGGAACAGCATCAACGCAACAAGCCCCATCAGTTCCGGCTCGCTGGGAAACATCCGCAGCAGCAAGTAGCCGAGCCGGATTGCCTCCTCGCACAGCGGCTCACGAATATGCGCATCGCCACCGCTCGCCGAATAGCCCTCGTTGAAGAGGAGGTAGATCATCGCCGAAACCGTCGCGAGGCGCTCGACCCGCTCGACTGCGGATGGCGTCTCGAAACCGATGCCAGCGGCAGCGATCTTGCGCTTGGCGCGGGTGATGCGCTGCTCCATCGCCGCTTCAGAAACCAGAAAAGCCCGCGCGATCTCCGGCACCGTCAGGCCAGAGACGACCCGAAGCGCGAGCGCAATTTGCTGGGTTGCCGGCAGCTCCGGATGACAGCACACGAACAGCAGCCGCAGCACGTCGTCCTGGTAATCGGCGTTGTCGATCCGCTCGACCATTCGCGGCTCGGCATCGCCAAGGTCAGACAGCACGTTCTCATCTGGCAAAACCGTCTCGCGAGCTCGCTTGCGTACTTCATCGATGCCGGCATTCCGGCCGACGAAGATCAGCCAGGCGACAGGATCGCGTGGCGGTCCATTCTTCGTCCAGTTCTGCAGCGCCTTGAGGCTTGCCTCCTGGAACGCTTCCTCAGCCGCGTCGAGGTCGCGGAAATAGCGCAGCAGGGCGCCGACTGCCTGCGGTCGCGCAGCCGCGAGCGTGCGGCCTATCCAGGAGGCGTCGTTCAATCCTGAACTCCCGGGGGATTGTAGGCCGAGATCGGCCGCACCTCGATGCCGCCATATTCACGCTCTCGTGCAAGGTGCTTGCCCGCCTCGATGGCATCTTCAAGGGAGTCGCATTCGAGGATCCAAAAGCCGAGGAGCTGTTCCTTGGTTTCCGCGAAGGGGCCATCGATGACGAGGGGATCCTTGCCCGCCTTGACGAATGTCGCCGCGGTCGTCGGCATCAGCCGCAGGCGCGGGCCGAACTTGCCGCGCGCGAGAATCTTCTCCTCGGCGCGGCGCACGCCGGCCATCATCTTCGCATCTTCTTCCGGTGAAAGGCCGCAGACGGCTGCCTCGTTATTGTAGCACAGAAGAGCATAGAGCATGGCGCGTTCCTGTCGTCTGATTGCAAGACGAAGCACTATGCGTCCCGCCGACAGCATCGGTCCAATTTTTTCGCCAGATCCTGACTGACTTACTCTGCGTGATTACTGCCTCTCAGCTGCGCGCCCGCGTCCTCGTTGCCAGCACGTTGCGGATAGCGAAGCTCGAATGGATGCGCAGCACACCCGGCATCTTCGACAGGATCTCCTTGTGGATCCGCTCGAACTCACCCGCATTGCTCACCTCGACGCGCAGGAGGTAGTCCGCGCCGCCGGTCATCAGAAAGCACTCCTTGATTTCGGGATACTTGCGCACCGCCGCTTCGAACCGGTCGAGATACTCCTCTGTCTGGCGCTCGAGCGTGATGTTGATGATGACGGCGATGGTCGCCTCGGTACGGGCAGGGTCGACAATGGCCGTGTAGCCGCGGATCAGGCCCGACTGCTCCATCATCTTCACGCGGCGCAGGCACGCCGACGGCGACAGGCCCACTTCCTCGGCAAGCTTAGCGTTAGACATGCGCCCGTCGAGCCTCAGCAGGCGGAGGATCTCGCGATCGATCCGGTCATATTCCAGCATCGCATTTTATTCCAAAGCTTCGAATTTCCTGCACCCTAGCACGCACGCGTCGAATTTCATGCAAGAAATCGGCGGGAAATTCCGTCGATCATTCGATACGCTGACCGGATAATGGGAGTGCGATGTGACTTACATGACGCTCAATGCTGGTCTGATTGATGAGGTCGTGCCTTCGGGCCATCTGACGATCGACCTTAAGGCGCTGCGCCGGAACTATGCGCTGATCTCGCGTCAGGTGGCGCCTGCTCGCGCCGCCGGCGTGGTCAAGGCAAACGCCTACGGCCTTGGCGCCCGCGAGGTGACGGCCGCCCTTCTCGAAGAAGGCTGCCGCGACTTCTTCGTCGCCGAATTCGTCGAAGCGGTTGAGCTGCGCCCCGCACTTCCGGATGACGCACGCCTCTACGTGCTGAATGGCCTCCAGCCAGGCAATGAAGGGCTTTGCGCTCGTATCAACGCCACTCCAGTCGCCAATTCCCTGCAGCAGCTGAAGCGCTGGCGCGACACGGCGATCGAGCTCCGCCGCAAGCTTCCCGTCGTTCTGCAATTCGACACCGGCATGTCGCGCCTCGGCATCGCTCCGGAAGAGCGGGGAAGCGTCAGCGAAATTCTGGCAGGCGGCGATCTTGAAGTCCGCTTCATCATGAGCCACCTCGCCTGCGCCGATGAGGCCGACCATCCGCAGAACGCGCGCCAGCTTGCCGAAATGCATCGCGCCGCAAGCGAATTCGCCGGTTGCAAGCTCTGCTTCGCCAATTCCGGCGGCGTCTTCCTCGGCGCCGACTACCACGGCTCGCTGGTGCGCCCGGGCATCGCACTCTATGGCGGCGCGCCCACCTTCGGCGTTGCCAATCCGATGGAGCCGGTCGTCCGCCTCGACGTCGCCGTCGTCCAGACGCGCAAGGTGCCGGCAGGTGCCGCCATCGGCTACGGCGCGAGCTTCGTTGCGACGAGCGAAATGCGCCTCGCCACCATCGCCGCCGGCTACGCGGACGGGCTTCCGCGCACGCTCAGCAACCGCGGCGCGGTCTATTTCGAGGGCACGCGCCTGCCGATCGTCGGCCGCGTCTCGATGGATTCAATCATCATCGACGTCTCAGCGCTGCCGGAAGGCGCGCTCGACCTTGGGACCTTCGTCGAGGTGATCGGCCCGAACCAGACGCTCGACGATGTCGCAACGGCCGCCGGCACCATCTCCTACGAAATTCTCACCAGTCTCGGCAGCAGATACCGGCGGCGCTACGTCTGACCGGCAATAAGAGCAGAAGCATACAGAGGGGCATCATGAAGGTTATTGTTCTCGGCGCGGGCATCATAGGCGTAACATCCGCCTATCAGCTGGCCAAGGCAGGACATGAGGTGACGGTCGTCGACCGCCAGCAGGGTCCGGCCCTTGAGACCAGCTACGCCAATGCAGGCGAGGTCTCCTTTGGCTACTGCTCGCCTTGGGCAGCTCCCGGCATTCCGGTGAAAGCCATCAAGTGGCTGTTCATGAAGCATGCGCCGCTGATCCTGCGTCCGAAGGTCGATCAGGCGATGCTGTCCTGGCTGGTTCGCATGCTGATGAACTGCACGGCCGAGCGCTACGCGATCAACAAGAGCCGCATGCTGCGCCTTTCCGACTACAGCCGCATCTCGCTCGCAGCCCTGCGCGAGGAGACCGGCATCTCCTATGATGAGGGCATGAAGGGCACGCTGCAGCTCTTCCGCACCCAAGCGCAGCTAGACGCGTCCGCAAAGGACGTAAAGGCGCTCGCTGCCGATGGCATTCCTTACGAGGTGCTCGATCGCGACGGCTGTATCCGTGCCGAGCCGGCGCTTGCGCATGTGCGCGAAAAGATCGTCGGCGGCCTGCTCACCCCGCAGGACGAGACTGGCGACTGTTTCAAGTTTGCCAATGCCCTCGCCGCCAAGGCGCAGGAAATCGGGGTAAAATTCCTCTATGACACCCACATCACCGGGCTCGACGTCGAGGCAGGCGTGGTGCGCGGCGTCAACACCAAGACCGGCAAGCTCACCGCCGACGCGGTCGTCGTCGCGCTCGGCAGCTACTCGCCGCTGCTCGTCAAGCCGCTCGGCATCCACCTGCCGGTCTACCCGGTGAAGGGCTACTCGCTGACCATGCCGGTTGTGAATCTCGCCCGCGCGCCGGTCTCGACCGTCATGGACGAGACCTACAAGATCGCGATCACCCGCCTTGGCGATCGCATCCGCGTCGGCGGCATGGCCGAGATCTCCGGCTACACCAACGACCTCAGTGCGCGGCGCCGCAGCACGCTCGACCACTCGGTGACCGACCTCTTCCCCGGTGGCGACATTTCCAAGGCGATCTACTGGTCTGGCCTGCGCCCGATGACGCCGGATGGCACGCCGGTGATCGGCGCGACCCACATCAAGGGCCTGTTCCTCAACACCGGCCACGGCACGCTTGGCTGGACGATGAGCACGGGCTCGGCCCGCGTCATCAGCGATCTCGTCAGCGGCAAGAAGCCGGACATCGACACCAGCGACCTCTCGGTCAGCCGCTACGGCTGRCCGGGKCAGGRTCAGGKAATTCAGAGACGAACCTCGGCGTTGTCGCCGAGCTTGGGTGCCGCGCCGGTGACGAAGGACATCAGCATCTTCGCGCCAGTGATCACCTTGTTCGGGCTGTCCCAGATTTCGGCCCGCTCGGGCGTTACCTTGAGCAGCCGGATGGTCGGATCGTCCTTATCCTCCCACCAGATCTCATCCATCTTCGACCAGAGCTCCGCGATTTTGGCGCGGTCGTTGGAGACTTCTGCCCGGCCTGAGACAAGGACATAGCGGTAGTTGCTATTGTCCGCCCAGGCCATCGACACTGTCGGGAAGCGCTCGATCTCGCCCTTCTTCTCGCCCGAAATGTCCGTCAGGAAGTAGAACGCGTTTTCATCGCGACGCGGGCGCGCCGACATCGGCCGGCTGTGCTGTTCTTCGCCCGTCCACGTGGTCAGCATGCAGATGTCGATCTGCTCGGCGAGCTCCCAGACGCGGTCTGCGACTTCTTCGGGGGTGGCCGGGTTGTCGTGCTGTTGCTCTTTCATGATGTCTCTCCGTTGGACATCATGAACGTGACGTCGAAGCCCTTCGTTCCGTCACCTCTGGAAGCAGCCCCTCCCCTGCAGGGGAAGGGCCGTGGAAGAAAGGACTTCCTTAGTCGATGTCGAAGGAAACGCCTTGGGCGAGCGGCAGCGCCTTCGAGTAGTTGATTGTGTTGGTCGCGCGCCGCATGTAGGCCTTCCAGGCATCCGAGCCGCTCTCGCGACCGCCGCCGGTCTCCTTCTCGCCGCCGAACGCGCCACCGATTTCCGCACCCGACGTGCCGATATTGACGTTGGCGATGCCGCAGTCGGAGCCATCGGCTGCAAGGAAGCGCTCGGCCTCCTGCATGTTGAGCGTGAAGATCGAGGACGACAGGCCCGCTGCCACCGCATTGTGCAGGCGAAGCGCCTCGTCAAAGTCGGAATACTTCATCACGTAGAGGATCGGCGCGAAGGTCTCTTCCAGCACCGGCCCCACCTGCTCCGGCATTTCGACCAGCGCCGGACGGACATAGTAGGCGGTCTCCTTGCCAGCTTCGAGGACGCGGCTGCCGCCGGTGAGGCTTCCAGCGCCTTCTGCATATTGTCGAACGCCGCCTTGTCGATCAGCGGACCGACCAGCGCCGAAGTTTCGAGCGGATTGCTGACGGAGACGCTTTCATAGGCCTTCTTCAGGCGTGGAACGATCTGGTCGTAGACGCTCTCATGCACGAACAGGCGACGCAGCGTGGTGCAGCGCTGGCCAGCGGTTCCCATCGCGCCGAAGGCGATGGCGCGCAGGGCCATGTCGAGATCTGCGGACGGGCAGACGATGCCGCCATTGTTGCCGCCGAGCTCGAGGATCGAGCGGGCGAACCGGCGCGCAAGGCGCGGGCCAACCTCGCGCCCCATGCGGGTCGAGCCGGTGGCAGAGACCAGCGCGACCTTCGGATGGTCGACCAGTGCCTCGCCGGTGTCGCGGCCGCCGATCAGCACGGTGCTGAGGTTCTTCGGCGCCTCGCCGAAGCGCGCGATGGCGCGCTCAAGGATCGTCTGGCTGGCGAGCGCGGTGAGCGGCGTCTTTTCCGACGGCTTCCAGACGATCGAGTTGCCGCAGACGAGCGCGAGCGCTGCGTTCCACGACCAGACGGCGACCGGGAAGTTAAAGGCTGAGATGATGCCGACGACGCCGAGCGGGTGCCAAGTTTCCATCATGCGATGGCCCGGACGTTCGGTTGCGATGGTCAGGCCATAGAGCTGGCGCGACAGACCGACCGCGAAGTCGCAGATGTCGATCATCTCCTGCACTTCGCCGAGACCTTCCGACGGTATCTTCCCTGCCTCGATCGACACCAGCCGGCCGAGATCGGCCTTGGCGGCACGCAGTTCCTCGCCGAGCAGGCGTACCAGCTCGCCGCGCTTCGGGGCCGGCACCATGCGCCACTCCAGGAACGCCGCATGCGCGGCCTCGATTGCCTTCGCAGGATCTGCGGTCGTCTTCAGCCGGGCGATTTCCTCGCCGGTAACCGGCGTGAACGACGCCATGTCGCCGCCGGTCCAGGCCTCGCGCGGCACCCCGAGCCCGTCGAGGATAGCGGCGGCCTCCTGTTTCACGTCCACAGCCTGAGTCATGCACTTCTCCATTCGTGTCGCGTCGTTGCCCCCCACATAGGACGTGGGAGGCCCTGGCGCCACACTAGCGGGAAACCGGCTGAAAAAAACAGTCCAACCGCGCCCTGCCCTTTGGCCAGCGCGACGTCAGGCGGCGGCTTTGGCTTCCTCTGCCTTGAGCGCGGCGCGCAGCGCCACCGCATCGACCTCGCGGCCCGTGAAGGCCCGGAAGGCGTCGACGCCCTGGTTGAAGAACAGCTCGTAGCCGCTGATCGGCGTGACGCCCTCGGCCCGCGCATCCATCAGGAAGTGGGTGTCGACCGGCGTATAGACCGCGTCGAAGGCCCAGCGGCGGCCGGGGATCAGCCGGCGCGGAATGGCGGTGCCGGGAATGCCATCCATGCCGAGCGGCGTGCAGTTGACAAGCCCGTCGGTGCCCTC
This sequence comes from Aminobacter sp. J44, assembly GCF_007829415.1. Taxonomy (NCBI): domain Bacteria; kingdom Pseudomonadati; phylum Pseudomonadota; class Alphaproteobacteria; order Hyphomicrobiales; family Phyllobacteriaceae; genus Aminobacter; species Aminobacter sp. J44. Next base: position 33,844 of record NZ_VLJG01000002.1, read on the forward strand.
GACCGCCTCATCGACGCTCGCGGCGACCGTGACCTTCATCGCCGTGCCGCTGGCGCGCAGTGCATCGGCGAGCGCATTGGCCTTGCCTGTATCCATGTCGAAGATGCGCAGCTCGCTCGCGCCGAGCTCGGCGATTCCGAAGGCCGCTGCCTTGCCGACACCGCCCGCGCCCGCCATTGCGACCACGCCCGGCTTGTCGCCGTCGAGCGCCGTGCGGATCGCCGTCATGAAGCCGGTGTAGTCGGTGTTGAGGCCGAACGGCCCGCCCTCGCGAAACAGCACCGTGTTGCAGGCGCCAATGGCGCGCACGCGCGGGTCTTCGATCACCAGCCGCGAAAACACGGTCTCCTTATAGGGATAGGTGATGTTGATGCCGGCGAATCCTTCGTTCTGGCAGAATGCAAAGACCGCTTCGAAGTCCATTCCCATGTCGGCCGGGATCAGCGGCTCGTAGGTGACTTCAAGTCCGCACAGCCCGCCCGCAAGGCGATGCAGCAAAGGGGACTTCGACCGCTTGATGTTGTCGCCAATCAGCCCGAGCCGAACCATGTTCCTGATCCTCACTGTCTGGTGGCCGGGTGGACACTCCTCCCACCGCGGCAAGGATCGGCTGCAATTCGCAACCGATATATTTGACATCATCCTATATTTCTCAGAAAGCCCGATGTCCACCGCCGCAAAGCTGAGGTAGCCTGCCGGAGCTATTCTCCGATCGTTCCGGTTGCGAGCGCGTGCTCGACCCCGCCCTGGACATGCTGCTCCAGTACCGTCTTGGCGGTCGCCGCGTCGCGCTTCAGCGCCGCGTCCAGCAGGATCTGGTGTTCGTTGGCGGCAATGTCACCGCGGAACGACAGCGCGATCATCTGGTAGCGCAGGTACTTGTCGAAGACCGCCGCGTGCGTCTCCATCAGCACCTTCGAGCCGCAGGCGGAGATGAGCGCCTGATGGAACTCCCAGTCGTAGCGCTTCCACATCTCGGTCTGGCTTAAGTCACCGTCACGCATGCGTGTCTCCAGCGCCGCAAGCTTGTGGTGGGCGGCGACGATCCGCGCTTCCCACTCCATGTCGCCGGCGGCGAATGACTGCTCCAGCGCAAATCCTTCGAGCAGGAGCCGCAACGCCGCTATATCGCGCAGGTTCTCGACAGAGACCGGCGAGGCTTCGAAACCACGCTGGCCTTCCGCGGTGACCAGCCCTTCCGAGGTCAGGCGGCTCAGGATCTCGCGCAGCGTCGAGATGCTGGCGCCGTAGGTGTCCTTGAGCCAGTCGAGCTTGAGCTTCTGCCCCGGCGCGATGCGGCCGAAAATGATGTCGGCACGGATACGGCGGTAAGCGTTCTCGCCAATGGTCTCGGGATGGTCAGCCGTCATCTGGGCGTCTCTTGCGGTGATGTCGTGGGCATGGGCCTGCTTGCGCCTCTATCGTTCCGGCAGCGTGCCACGCGCCACGGTGTATTCGACGCAGGCGGCTATGTGCCGCTCGAGGATCTTCAGCGCCCGGTCGGCGTCGCGTTCCAGCGCGCAGTCGAGCAGTTCCTTGTGTTCCTTTGCTGCCACGTCGCCGCGGAACATCACGGCCAGTATCTGGTAGCGCAGGAACTGGTCGAAGATGATTGCGTGCGTTTCGAGCAAAGCCGTCGAACCACAAGCCGAGATCAGCGCACCGTGGAACTCGCGGTCGTAGTTCTTCCACCGCATCGTCTGGTCGTGCTCACCCTTGAGCATCATCGCCTCCAGCCGCGACAGCTTGTGGTAGGCGGCGACCACTCTGCCCTCCCACTCGATGTCGCCGGACGCAAACGACTGGCGCATCGCGTGACCTTCGAGCAGGTTTCGCATTGCCGCCACCTCACGCAGGTTCGCCACCGAGATGCCGACCACCTCGAAGCCGCGCTGGCCCTCAGCGGTGACGAGCCCTTCGGATACCAGCCGGTAAAGCACTTCGCGCAGGGTGCTCACGGAGGTGTTGTAGAGCGCGCGCAACTTTTCCAGGCGCAGCTTTTTCCCCGGGTCAAGTCGGCCGAAGATGATGTCGGAGCGGATGCGCCGATAGGTGTTGTCGCTCGCCGTTTCAGGCGACACGTCTGCTGCCAAGATTCTCCTCCCGAGTGGTACGCGAAGGTTTGCACGCGTCCGCGCACTCCGCAAGGCGACATGCTTATATCATAAGCATCTCCCACAAAATGATAAAACGACAAATCTCATATGAACTTTCCGTCGCCTATTGAATTTGATTTTGTCGAGTGTCATGAATACGGCAACCGCCGGGGTGGAGGCCTTGGGCGGGGAAGACTAACGGGAGGGATACCCATGATTGCTTCGATCACGCGAAGGACCGCGCTCGCGGCCGCTGGCGCCATGCTTTTGGCTGCGACGGCGTTCACCCCTGCACTTGCTCAGGACAAGACCAAACTGCGCTTCTCGGCAGTGTTCTCCGAGCAGGACATCCGCGCCGAGATGATGAAGAAGTTCGCCGATGGCATTGGCGACGAGTTCGAATTCGAAGGCTTCTACGGTGGCATGCTGTTCAAGCAGGGCACCGAGCTGGTCGCGCTTCAGCGCGGCAACCTCGAGATGGGCAACATCGCCCCGCAGGACATCTCCAACCAGGTTCCGGAATGGTCAATCCTGACCTCGGCCTATCTGTTCCGTGACGCCGACCACCTGCTGAAGTTCTTCAGCAGCGACCTGGGCGAAGACATGAAGAAGCTGGCCGAGGAAAAGCTCGGCATCCGCGTCCTTGGCCCGACCTTCTTCGGCACCCGTCAGGTTGGCCTCAAGCCGAACAAGAAGATCAACACGCCCGCAGACATGGCCGGCATCAAGCTGCGCATGCCGGGCGGCGATGCGTGGCAGTTCCTGGGCCAGGCGCTCGGCGCGAACCCGACGCCGATGGCTTATGCTGAAGTCTACACCGGCCTGCAGACCGGCGCGATCGACGGTCAGGACAACCCGCTGCCGAACGTCCAGAACATGAAGTTCTACGAGGTGATGTCGCAGATCGTCCTGACCTCGCACCTCGTCGGCTTCGACCTGCTGACGATCTCCGCCGACACCTGGAACAAGCTGTCGCCGGAACAGCAGCAGAAGGTCCAGAAGGCGGCCGACGAGGCCATCGCCTGGAGCACCCAGCAGCACCTCAAGCAGGAAGAAGAGCTCGTCGCATCCTTCAAGGAGAAGGGGCTCGAGATCTACACGCCGGACATCGACGCCTTCCGCGCCTACGCGCAGCAGAAGTACCTCGAGTCCGACCTTGCCAAGAGCTGGCCGGAAGGATTGCTCGACAAGATCAACGCGCTCTGAGGCGCACTCCCGCATCCGACCGGCATTTCGCCGTCGCCCCGTGGCCCCGGGGCGACGGCCTTTCTGACAGGAGGTAAGGATGGGTGGTGCCCCTGCACATCGCATTTTTGAATGGCTGCGCGCACGCGCAGAAAACATCGCCTGCGCCATGCTGGCAGCGATGTTCGTTGCCTTCATGCTCCAGATCATCTTCCGCTATCTGCTCAACCTGCCAATCGGCTGGACGCATGAGTTGAGCGTGGTGCTCTGGATCTGGCTCGTGCTGTTCGGCAGCGCCTTCGTGGTGCGCGAGAGCGAAGAGATCCGTTTCGATCTGGTCTACGGCGCTGTCGCCGACCGTACCCGACGCATCATGGGCCTGATCACCGCCATCGCGCTGATCGTCCTGTTCGGCATCTCGCTGCCGGCAGTCATCGACTACGTCACCTTCATGAAGGTCGAGCGGTCCGCCTACCTCAAGATCCGCTTCGACTATCTCTATTCGATCTATGTCGTCTTCGCCGTCGCGATGATTGTCCGCTACATCTGGATCGCCTGGCTTGCGGTCCGCGGACAGGCTCCCGAGGCATACGACCCGACCAAGGCGAGTTCCGGCGTATGAACCTTGCTAGTCCCTTCTCAATCTCGCTCGTCGTCATAACCGTCCTCGCGTTCCTCGGCCTGCCGATCGGCCTGGCGATGATGTGCGGTTCCATCCTCTACCTGTTCATGGCCGGCCTCGACCTCGGCACGGTCGCCGAGCAGTTCCTGAACGGCATGTACTCAAACTACGTGATCCTCGCCGTGCCGCTCTTCATTCTCGCGGCGGAGGTCATGAACAGCGGCTCGATGACCGAGCGCCTGCTGCGCTTCTGCAATGTGCTCGTCGGCCGCTTCCGCGGCGGCCTCGCGCAGGTCAACATCGTCCAGTCGATCATCTTTGCCGGCATGTCCGGCTCGGCCATCGCGGATGCGGCAGGTAGTGGCCGCATGATGCAGGCCATGATGACGCGCGATGGCCGCTACACGCCGAGCTATGCCGCTGCGCTCACCGCAGTCACTTCGGTCGTCGGCCCGATCATCCCGCCGTCGATCCCGCTGGTGATCTACGCGCTCGTCTCCGACGCTTCGATCGGCTATCTCTTCCTTGCCGGTTTGGTGCCAGGCCTCTTGATGTCTGTCATGCAGATGGTGCAGGTGGCTTGGACCGGGCGGCGCAACAACTTCCCGGTCGAGGAAGCGGTGCCGCTGCGCGAGATCCCGATGATCACCTGGCGCGCCTTCCCGGTGATCCTGATGCCGGTCATTCTGCTCGGCTGCATCTATACAGGTGTCACCACGCCGACCGAAGCCGCCGCGCTCGCCGCCTTCTACGCACTCGTCATCTCAGTCGTTTTCTACCGTAGCCTATCGGCGAAGGAGGCCTACAAAGCGCTGCTGATCTCGACCAAGACCAGCGCCTCGATCGGCATGCTGATAGCTGGTTCGCTCGTGTTCAACTACGTGGTGACAATCGAGAACATCCCGAACACGCTGCGCGTACTCCTGACCGGCTGGGAGCTTACCCCGGTCCAGTTCCTCATCCTGGTCAACGTGATCCTGCTGCTGCTCGGCTGCGTGCTGGAAGGCACCGCAATCCTGCTGATCATCGTGCCGGTGTTCATCCCGACTGCGCAGGCGCTCGGCATCGATCTTGTGCATTTCGGCGTCGTCGTGGTGGTCAACATCATGCTGGGGCTGGTAACGCCGCCATACGGGCTGCTGTTGTTCATCATGACCAACATCTCGGGCGCACCCATCAAGGATATCATCCGCGACTGCATGCCCTTCCTGTTCTGGATGGTGGTCTGCCTTCTGCTCATCACCTTCGTTCCGGAAGTGGTGCTGTGGTTGCCCCGCCTCGCCGGCTACGGCGCCTAAAATCAGAGACTTTCGATGACAAATCCCATCTACGTCCTCAACGGACCGAACCTGAACCGCCTTGGCAAGCGCGAGCCGGAGATCTACGGCTACACCACGCTTGCCGAAGTGGAGGCCATGTGCCGCGATGCAGCCGGCGAAACGCCGGTCGTCTTCCACCAGTCCAATCGCGAGTACGAGCTGGTCGACTGGATCCACGAGGCCATTGACGCGGAGGCCGGAGGCATCATCATCAATCCGGCCGGCCTCACCTTCACCTCGGTGCCGATCATGGACGCGCTAAAGATGTTCCGCGGCCCGATCATCGAGCTGCACATCTCCAACATCCATCGCCGCGAGGCCATCTATCACAATTCGCTGGTGTCGAAGGTCGCCACCGCCGTCATCGCCGGCCTCGGCCCCAACGGCTATCGTAGCGCCGTCGTGGCACTGCTCGATCTCATCGCCAACAAGCGCAAATAACATGAGCGACGGGTGAAGTTTACGCTGCGTTAGGCCGCCGGCGTTAGCTTCGCTCGTCGTCTTGCGTCTGGGGAGCGCGCCATTCATGGATCAGGCATCGTTGTTCATCGCCGCAGGAATCTGTGCTGTGGCGCTGGCCCTGACCATCCTGAGTGCTTGGTTCTCCAACCGCTCCGACGTCTTCCTCGTCGGCTGGACCGCCGGCATGCTGATGCTGGCGACCGGTGTCCTCACCTATGAATTGCTGCCGCCCGACAACATGGCCGTCGTCGCCTTTGCCTTTGGCATTCAGGTCTTCGGCTACGTGATCGTCTACGTCGCCGGCCGCAATTTTACCGGTCACAAGACGCCGCGGCGGCTGATCGTCGGGCTGTCGGCGCTTTGTTTGCCGGTCGTCGTGCCTGTGCTTGCCGGCTACGACGGTGTCGGCATCGCCATCTACAACTTCATCGCTGCGGGAATGCTGGGGGCGACCGGCGCTCACTACTGGCGCGCCCGCGCGGAGGCGCCGTCGGCCATCGCGGCCATGACGGCGATCTACATGTTCGCGGCCTTCTCGTTCGTGCTCTGCGGCGCAGTATTGCTCCAGCAGGAACAATGGGTGCTGCATGCCCCGCCGGAAAACTGGGCAGAGCACATCAACGCGATCGCCTGCATCGCCGGCATCACCGGCATCGGCGCGCTTTCGCTTGGCCTCAACAATCTGCGCGCCGCCCGCCGGCATCGCGAGGAAGCCCGCACGGATCCCCTGACCGGCCTTCTCAACCGGCGCGCCCTGTTTGCGATGATGGGGCAGCAGCCGCTGCAGCCCGGCAGCGCGGTGATCATCTTCGACCTCGATCGCTTCAAGGCGATTAACGACCGCTACGGCCACGCGGCCGGCGACGAGGTGCTCCGAAGCTTCTCCGCCGTAGTCCGGTCCAACCTGCGCGAGGGCGACATCGCGGCCCGCACCGGCGGTGAGGAGTTCGTCCTCGTCCTGCACAATGCTGCCGGCCAGCTCGCCACCGGTACCGCCGACCGCATCCGCGCGCTGTTTGCGCTCAACCCGATCTTCACGCCATCCGGCAAGATTTCGGCTACCGCGAGCGCAGGCGTCGCCTTCGCCACCCGCGCAAACGAGAGCTTCGACAACGTGCTGCTGCGGGCAGACGAGTCGCTCTACCGCGCCAAGGACAATGGCCGCGACCGCGTGGTGACCGAAGCCAGCTCGCAAGAAACCGGCACCCAGGCGGTCGCGTAACTATCGCCGAAATTGAAGGCTGATCAGCCGACGAACGCGCGCTCGACGACGAACTCGGCCGGCTTGTTGTTCGCGCCCTCGGTGAGGCCGAACTTTTCCACCAGCGCCTTGACGTCGCGGAGCATGTCCATCGAACCGCAGATCATCACGCGGTCGGTTGCCGGATCAAAAGGCGCAACGCCGAGATCCTCGAACAGCTTGCCGTTCTCGATCAGCGTCGTGATGCGGCCCATGCGCGGCGACTCTTCGCGGGTCGTCGTGGCGTAGTGATGAAAGCGGCCGTCGACCAGCTCGCCGATCAGCGGATCCTCAACCAGCGCCTTGGCCAGCTCCTGGCCATAGGTCAGCTCCCCGACATCGCGGCAGGTGTGGGTGAGAATGACCTGCTCGAACTTCTCGTAGGTTTCCGGGTCACGGATCAGGCTCGCGAACGGGGCGATGCCCGTGCCGGTCGAGATCATCCAGAGGCGCTTTCCGGGGGTGAGCGCATCGAGCACCAGCGTCCCGGTTGGCTTGGGGCGCATGAGCACTGTGTCGCCCGGCTGGATCTTCTGCAGGTGCTGGGTCAGCGGACCGTCCGGCACCTTGATCGAATAGAATTCCAGCTCTTCGTCCCACGCGGGGCTTGCGACCGAATAGGCGCGGAACACCGGCTTCTCGGCGTTCGGCAGGCCGATCATCACGAATTCGCCCGAGCGGAAGCGGAAGGTCTGCGGCCGCGTGATCCGGAAGGAAAACAACCGGTCGGTATAGTGACGAACAGAGACGACCTTTTCGGCATGCACATTCGCCGGAATCGGAAATTCCACTGGACGTGCGTTGCCGATTTCCTGGCGCGCAGCTGTATTCATTCCGTTAGTCCTGTCTTCTGATTGGCCTGGCTGCGCGGGAACTTGCCGCGGCTCGCTCGATGCTTGCCAGCCAAAATTATTAGTATACAAATGATTATTGCGTCAAGATCAGCGCCTGAACCGCCATTCCAAATTGGACGTCGAGGGTAGATGCAGCGTACCGGGAGACCGGCATGAATGAGAATGTCGCACCGTCGTCCGGGGATATCGTTGCCGGCATCGACGTGGGTGGCACATTCACTGATCTTCTCCTCATTGACGGCAGCAGCAACGGCCAGGTTCGCCTCGCCAAAGTCCCTACAACGGTCGAGAATCAGGCGTTCGGCGTCATGGCCGCGCTGGATGCGACGGGCGTTCCGATCGATCGCATTGATCTCATCGTACACGGGACGACAACCACGACCAATGCGGTGCTGGAGCGCAGGCTCGCCCGCACGGGCATGATCACCACTCAGGGCTTCCGCGACATCATCGAGCTTGGCCGGCGTACACGCCCGCAGCCTTACGGGATGACCGGCATCTTTGTTCCCGTCATCCCGCGCGACTTGCGGCTCGAGGTGCCGGAGCGCATGGAGGCAAGCGGTCGGGTGCGCGTGCCACTCGACGAAGATGCCGTGCGCACAGCGGCACGGGAGCTGCTCGACAAGGGCTGCGAGTCGGTCGTTATCCACTTCCTGCATGCCTACGCCAACCCGGCCCACGAAAAGCGCGCGGCCGAGATCGTCCACGAAATCTGGCCGAACGAGCACGTCACCACCGGCCACTCGCTGTTGTCGGAAGCGCGCGAGTTCGAGCGCGGCGTCACTGCTGCGGTCAACGCCTCGGTCCAGCCGATCCTCAAGCGCTATGTCGCTCGCCTCGCAGACGAGCTCTCGGCACGCGGCTACGCCCGCGAGTTCCTGGTGATGAACGGCAATGGCGGCATGATCTCCGCCCGCTTTGTCGCCAACGAGGCGGCAAAGACCGTGATGTCGGGGCCGGCCTCCGGCGTCATGGCGGCGGCCTACACCGCGCGCCGCGCCGGCTTTGCCAACATCGTCACCTACGACATGGGCGGCACGTCGACCGACGTTGCGCTCATTCGCGACGGCCAGCCGTCGGTCTCCAACGAGATCGAGATCGAGTACGCAATGCCGATCCACGTGCCGATGGTGGACGTCCACACCGTCGGTGCCGGCGGCGGTTCGATCGCGCGGCTGGACGAGGGTGGCCTCATCAAGGTCGGCCCGGAAAGCGCCGGAGCAGCACCCGGTCCGATCTGTTATGGCCGCGGTGGTACCGAGCCGACGCTGTCCGATGCCAACCTCGTTCTCGGAAGGTTGAACCGCAAGAAGCTGCTGGCAGTCGACAATCCCGTCCCCATCGAGAGGGTCGAGCAGATCTTCGAGGAGAAGATCGGCCGGGGCATCGGCGTCGATGGCGTCGAGGCGGCGGGCGCGGTGCTTCGGCTCGGCAATCTGAAGATGGCGGGCGCCGTGCGCATGGTCTCGGTCGCCAAGGGCCGCGATCCGCGCGACTTCGCGCTGTTTGCCTTCGGCGGTGCAGGTCCCCTGCACGCCTGCGCGATTGCGCGCGAGCTTTCGATCCCCAAGGTGATAATCCCTGCCCGCCCCGGCATTACCAACGCGCTCGGCTGCGTCGTCGCCGACCTTCGCCACGACTTTGTCCGCACCATCAACCGCCCGGTCGGCCACCTCGACGAGCAGCTTCTCTCAGACATTCTCGCGGAACAGGCCGCCGAGGGCGAAAAGCTGATCGCCAAGGAGGCGATCAGGCCGAAGGCGCTGCGCTTTATCCATTCCGCCGACATGCAGTTCGTCGGACAGACGCACCTCATCAACGTGCTGCTGCCCGGCCGCAACATCTCGCGGTCGCAGCTGCAAGATCTGTTCGAGAAGGCCTATTTCGCCCGCTTCCGGGTCGAGTTGCCGGAAATCCGCGCCAATCTCGTGAACCTCAATACGTCGGTGATCGGCGAGCGGCCGGACATTGACCTTTCCACGTTGATCGACCCCGCCGGGCGCGAGAAGACGCTCCCGGCCGCGCTCGTCGAGCGCCGACCGGTCTGGTTCGACGGCGAGTGGATCGACACGCCGGTCTACGCACGCGAGAAGCTGCCGCTTGATGCGGCCTTCGACGGGCCCGCCATCCTTGAGCAGTTCGATGCCACCACCGTCATCGAACCCAACACCCGCGCCACCACCGACCGCGACGGCAACATCATCATCGAGGTGATGGGATGAGGTGGCGGGCTCCCACGTCTTTGGCGTCGCAGTGCCTACGTAGTCACCTTGGCGGACGGGAACCGATGGTACCCCCACCCCTTACCCCTCCCCACAAGGGGGAGGGGAATTTGGGAAGCGGGCGCTCTTCGGCAACCTCCCCATTGTCGCCAAGCCTCTCAAGATCCCCCTCCCCCTTGTGGGGAGGGGTAAGGGGTGGGGGTAGGAACACCTACGCAGTTGCCACGCCGGAGCCGATCGGGTCGCCTGCCGTTGCGGCCTCTGCAATCTTAGCCAAAACCCTCGCTGCGGCAGCCGCTACCAACTCCCCTTCGTCCGGTGCTCGCCCATGACCACCATCGACGCCATCACCCTTTCCGTCATCGAGGCTGGCTTGCAGCAGGTCTGCGACGAGATGGACCTTGCCTTCTCGCGTTCGGCCTTCTCGCCAATTATCGCCGAGGCGAATGACCGGTCCGACGGCATCTATTCGGCGGAGGACGGCTCGCTGATCGCCCAGGGCGCAGGCGGGTTACCGGTCTTCGTCGGCGTCATGCAGTATTCGACCCGCACGATCATCGAGATGATCGCGGAAGGCCGCTGCGTCCCGCCGGAGGAAGGCGACGTCTACATCGTCAACGACCCCTATCTCGGCGGCACGCACCTGATGGACGTGCGCTTTGCCATGCCAGTCTGGCGAAACGGGAAAATCTTCTGCTGGCTGTCGAACACCGGCCACTGGCCAGACATTGGCGGCGCCGTACCCGGCGGCTTCTCGGCCTCTGCCACGGCCGTCGAGCAGGAGGGCCCGGCTCGATCCGGAAATCCTCGCGATCATCACCTCGAACATCCGCATTGCCGAGCAGCGCATCGGCGACATCAAGGCGCAGGCGGCAGCGCTCGACGTTGGCCGCGCGCGACTGTTCGAGCTGCTGGATCGTTACGGTGACGAAACGGTGCTCGCCTCGATTGCGGAATTGCGCCGCCGTGCCGCCACCCGCATGCGCGCCAAGATCGCGACCATCCCCGACGGGACCTATCACGGCATCGCCTATGTCGACTCGGACGGCGTCGTCGATCAGCCGCTCGAGATCAGCCTCGCGGTCGAGAAGAAGGGCGACACGCTCAACTTCGACTTCGCCGGATCCAGCCCGCCCTGCGTAGGGCCGATGAACTCGGTGCTGGCGACAACGCAGTCGTCGGTCTACCTCGCCATGCGCCACATCTTCCCAGACGTGCCGATCAGCGCCGGCGCCTTCGAGCCGCTGGTGATCAAGCGACCGGTCGGCACCTTCCTCGACGCGTCCTATCCGCGCCCGGTCTCCGGTTGTGCGGCAGAAGTCTCACAGCGCATCGCGGAAGCCGTATTCTCCGCCATGGTGAAGGCGCTGCCCGACCAGGTCACCGCCGCGCCCGCCGGCTCCAGCGGCAATTTCAGCCTCGGCGGCTTCGACCCCGAGCGCAACCGCGCCTTCGTGCTCTACCAGCTGTCGGGCGGCGGCTATGGCGGCAATGCCGACCATGACGGCCTATCGAACGGCTGCTCGACAATCGGCATCTCCAAGTCGCCACCAGTCGAGATCATGGAGCAGGGCTACCCGATCCTCTACAACCACTATCGCCTGCGCGAGGGCTCGGGCGGCGCCGGCAAGCAGCGCGGCGGCATGGGCCTCGACTACGAGATCGAGCTGCTACGCGGCGAGGCCCGCGCCTCGTTCGTGATGGATCATGGCCGCTTCGGCCCGCAGGGCGCGCTCGGCGGCAGGGACGGCGCCGTCAACACGGTGACCGTGTTCCGCAATGGCGAGGCGCATGTGCCGCCGCATCTGTCGAAGGAACAGGACATCCCGATGAAGGCCGGCGACCGCGTCCGCGTCGGCACCCCAGGCGGCGGCGGTTACGGCGACCCGTTTGAGCGCGCACCGGAGAAGGTGCTGAAGGACGTGCGCCTCGGCTATTACACGCCGGAGCAGGCCGAAGAACTGTTCGGCGTCGTGATCCGCGACGGCGAACTGGACGCGGACGCAACCGCGCGCCGGCGCGCTGCCCTCCTCACGTAATCTTCGAAAGCAGCCGCATCAGCGTCTCGGCCTCGCGCTCGGTGAGCGGCGCAATCGTCTCCGCAGTCACGTGCTTTGCCAGCTTCTTCAGCCGGTCGACCGTCTCACGCCCCTCGGGCGTCAGGGTCAGCATCACGCGACGCCGGTCGTCGCCGTCGCGGCCGAGCGCCACCAGTCCGCGCACACTCAGCCGGTCGATCACGCCCTTGATGGTGGCCGCGTCCATCGCCACCAGCACGCCAAGCTGGTTCTGCGAGGTCTCGCCCACCTCGTCGAGCTTGGCGAGCGCCGCGAACTGCGGCGGGGTCAGATCGCCGATGTGCTTCGCGAAAATTGCGATATGCCGCTGGTTGGCCTTGCGCAGGACAAAGCCGATCTGGTCTTCGAGAACGTAGTTCCCCGGCCTGCTCACCGCAGCCCGTCCTCACCCTTCACCTGCCAGGCCTCAAGGCCGCCCATGCGCGAATGGATGCGCCCGCCGCAGGCCATCGCCAGCACGAACAGGATCTCGTCCGGCCGTGGACCATCCGGCGCCGTCACAGTGATCGCGTCGAAGTGGCTGCGCACATAGGCGGCGTTGGTGTGGCCGAGCGGCACGTCGAGGCTGGAGCCGAACGCGCCGACCTTCATCGCCGACGGGACGATCGCCTTGGTAGCACCCAGACGCTCGCGCATCGCATAGCCGCCCGGAACGTGCCATAGCGCGCCGTGCTCGATCTCGCCGGCGGTGCCGACGATCGCGCCCTTGCCGTAGCCGTCAATCGTCTCGATGTCGCCGCCAAGCGCGGCGATCAGCTTGTCGGTCATCATCAGCCCGAGCGGCTTCAGGTCCTCCATCGCCGCCTGCAGCTCCGCCGAGTATGTTCCCGCGAACGGGTTCGCCACCAGCGCCATCACCGCCCCGAGCCGCCGCGGCTTCTCCGCGACAGGCCCGCCGTCGTGAAAGATCTCCTCGGTGAAAACCGCAACCTTGCGAACCCTGAATTCAGGCATGAACGAGCATCCTCCCGGAATTTTCTGCGAGCGCGCCGGCAAGACGGCTCTGGTCATTCAAGAACAGCGCAGCCGAAACGATCAGCCCGCGCAAGACGAAATCGTCGGCAACAGCCTTGCCGCGCTCCAGCGCATCCGCCACCTCCGCCCCGCTGAGTTCCCCGACATTCGTCGTCACCAGACGATCGCCAAGATCGCTCTCGGGAGCAAGCTGACGTGCGGGCGCGCGTTCGATTGCCGGATGGCCGGGCAGGTCGATGGCATTGGCGATCAGCGTCGCCGCCGCATCCGCTGTTGCCGCGTCAGCCGCCAGCACGGTCACGGCATCGGCAATGCCGAGCGAATGGCTGCGCCCGCGCCAGCCGCTGGTGGCGATGCCCCGCACCGCATCTTCGAAGCGAATGGTGATCCGATCAGCAAAGCCATGGCCGGTGCCAGCAATCGCAACTTTCATCTCCTCGCCGGGCGAAAGGAAGATCGCAATATCGCCGCCGTCATTGACATAGGCGCGCCGCAGTTTTCGCCCGCGCGTCATTGCCTCCAGCATCTCGTCGGCCACACTGCCGGCAACGGCGGCCATCGGCGTGATGAAGAATCGGTCGGCAAATCGCGTCACCGCACGCTCCATGCGCCGTGCCGTCGGCCCCATTAAGCTACGCGGCGCTGACGTTGAAGGGCGTCGCAGTTCAGGCAGCTCGGCCACGAGCTCTTCCAGTACGGTATCGAAACGATCTTTGGCCTGGCTGTAGGCGGCAGCGACTTCCTCCGCTTCGTCAAACGCCTCAATGATCAGGTCGATCGGCCCGTGATTGAGATGCAATCGCTTGCCGTCTGGCAGCATCGAGGCCTGCGGACCCATCATGCCTGTCGCTCTCGCCGCAGTTGCACCAGCGGCGGCCAGGCATTGCCCGCGGGTGCTGCCGCGACCCGGCGCTCGTTGTAATACTCGCCGCCCTTCGCCAGCACGTCATCAACGGTGCGGATTTCCGAGACGTAACCACCCAGCGCCTCGTAGTGATCGCGCCGCATGGTGAACTCCAGCGGCGCCACCAGCGCCGGCGTCGGCACATAGCCGAACGAGTTTTCCGGCAGGCGCGTCACGTCCACCATAAGCGTGATGCCGCCACCCGGCCAGACATAGACCGGCGCGCCGCCGACGGTGACATAGGTCTGCAGCCGGTGCACCGAACGGGTCAGGTTCACCGGGTTCTCGGTCACGCCCGCGCGCAGCGACCCGCCCGCACCGCCCATGAACAGCACCGAGCAAAGCGCCGGTTCGCAATTGTCCTCTATGAGATCGACCGACTTGCGGAGCCGCTCCGGGAACGGCTTTTCGACTGGCTTCAAATTCTCGTCGAGCTCGAAATAAGCGAACTGTTCGCCGGTGGTCGACACCATCAGCAGCGACAGGCCCGGCCGCGCGCCCTTCTTCGTGTTCCAATCGCCGAGGATTTCGAGCGGATTGCTCAGCATCGTCCCGCCCCAGCCAAGGCCGGGCTCGGAAACCTTAAAGTAACGCCCTGGCGTCGAGCGCCGCCCGAGGATCTTGATGCCGGTGTCTTGCCAGCCAATCACCTTGCCGGCCTGATGCTCGGAGACGACGCCGGTGATGTGGTCATCGACCACGACGACCTCGTCCACCAGCCCCTTCCACTGGGTTGCAAACATGCCGATCGTCGCCGAGCCGCAGCCGACGCGCATCCGTTGTTCTAGCCGCCCATCAATGATGGGTGGCTTTCCCGCCTGCACGACGACCGTTGATCCGCCATCAATGGTGAGCTCAACGGGCTGCCGGTTGCACAGGGCCAGCATCGTGTCGCAGGTCATCCGCCCTTCCGACTTCGAGCCGCCGGTCAGGTGCCGCACGCCACCGAGCGACAGCATTTGCGAGCCGTACTCGGCGGTGGTCACATGGCCGACTGGCTCGCCCAGCACCCGAACCGTCGCCGTTTCTGGGCCAATGTGGCGGTCGGTGTCGATCTTCACCTTGACGCCGCAATAGGAAAAGATCGCCTCGGTGACGACGGTGACGAGGTCGACGCCCTCAACTTCCTGGCTAACGATGAACGGCGCTGGCTTGAAGTCGGGATAGGTCGTGCCCGCCCCGATGCCGCTGACGAAGCGTTGTCCCCGATTGACGGGATTGCCGTCCCACGCGCTGCCGTCTGCAAACGGCACCACCTCGCCGCCCGCCTCCGCGCGATGTTCAAGGATCGTAACCGGGTCGCAGCGCACGATCTTGTTGCCGAAATTGCCGTAGCGGTCGCAAGCCCCCGTCCGCCCCTCCGCGATGTAGCACATTACCGGGCAGGCATCGCACCGCAGCTTTTCCGGCGCGGGAGACGCATTCATCGCGACGCTTTCAGTGATCTCATTCATCGCCGGCGCTCCTGTGGAGAGGGCTGGGTGGATGCGATTTTTTGAGGCGCCGCCGCCCGGGCCGCGGCAGTAATCATGCTGGAGGAAATACCCCCACCCCTAACCCCTCCCCACAAGGGGGAGGGGGATTTTGGAAGCCGTTGGTCGGTAAGGTCGCACTTCGTGGCGCAGATCAGCTCTCGCAGTCCCGATGTCCGCCGCGGCCTTGCTTGCTGAAGATGCTCAGGTGCGATGGCTTTCTCTCGAACGGTCGGGGTAACTCCGCACCTGAAAACCGGCAGGCATTTGCGACTACCAACATTCCCCTCCCCCTTGTGGGGAGGGGTTAGGGGTGGGGGTAAATTCCCTGTCCCCAACATCTCAGGCATCATACCCATCACCCGCCCCTCGCCTGCCGAAAGGCTGCCAGCACCCGGTCGGGCGTGGCGGGGACCTTGGTGATCTTCGCCCCGCAGGCATGGCGGATGGCGTTGACGATCGCCGGTGCCGTCGGGATCAGCACATGCTCCCCGAGCCCCTTCGCGCCATAGGGCCCTTCGGCGTCGGGAACCTCGATCAGGATTGTCTCGATCGGCGGTACGTCGCCAATGGTGGGGATGAGATAGTCGTGCAGGTTCTCGGTGCGGCCCGGAACGTATTCCTCCATCAGCGCAAGCCCTATACCCTGCGCGATGCCGCCTTCGACTTGGCCTTCCGCGAGCAAGGGGTTGATCGCGCGGCCCACATCATGCGCGGCGGTGATTTTGATGAGCCTGACGGTCCCCAGCGCCAGATCGACCTCAAGCTCCGCCATCTGCGCGCCCCAGCCATAGACGGCGTACGGCTTGCCCTGGCCGTTGGCGTCGAGCGGAACGGTCGGCGGATCATAGCTCTCGAAGGCGCGGAACACGAAACCGTTCTCGTCCACCGGCAACTGCGACAGGTCGATCGTTCGGCTCGCTTCACCCTCGCCCACCGTGAGCTTGCCGCCCTCCAGCGACAGCCGCGCCTCCCCCGACACATTGGCGAAGCGCAGGATCTTTTCACGCAACGAGCGCGCCGACAACTCGGCCGCCTTGCCCGAAACGTAGGTCTGGCGCGAGCCGGAGGTCTTGCCGGCGTCCGGCGTCAGTGCCGTGTCGCCATAGACGAACCTGAATTTTTCGAGCGGCATGCCGAGCGCCTCGGCGGCGATTTGGACGATGACCGTGTTGGAACCCTGGCCGATGTCGACCGCACCCTGGTGCAGCACGACACGACCGTCGGCCGTCACGCCCATCTTCATCGTCGACGGGTTGGGAATGCCGGTATTGCCGCAGCCGTACCAGCAAGAGGCAATGCCCACGCCGCGCTTGACCCCATCGTGCGTCGCGTTGAACGCAGCCGCATCGGCCAGCGCCCGCTGCCAGTGCCGCTGCAAGGCGGCGAGGCAGGCAACAATGCCGACGCCCGTGTCCATTACATGCCCGCTCACCGTGGGCAGGCCGTTGCACAGCGCATTCTTCAGCCGCAGCTCCAGACGGTCGATGCCGAGCTTGTCCGCAAGCTCATCATAGAGCGTTTCCTGCATCAGCGCCGCCTGCGGCACGCCAAATCCACGGAAGGCGCCGGAGATCGGACCGTTGGTGTGCACGCCGCGGCCGATCGCGCGATAATTCGGGGTGTAGTAGGGCCCCGATGCATGCACCGGCACGCGCACCGCAACCGTTGGGCCCCAGCTTGCATAGGCGCCGGTGTTGAACTCGCCTTCGAAGCTCATGCCGACGATGCGGCCTGCCGCGTCCGCACCGATCGTCGCCGTCATCGAAGCCGGATGCCGCTTGGTGGTCGAAGCCATCGACTCCTGGCGCGTGTAGACCATCGCCGCCGGTCGCCCCGTCTTCAGCGCGACGAGACCGATCAGCGGCTGCACCGACAGATCGAGCTTGGAGCCAAACCCGCCGCCGGTCGCGGTCGGAATCACCCGCACCTTCTCGCGCGGCAGGCCTAGCACCATTGCCGTGTCGTCACGGTCCATCACCGGCGACTGGGTGCAGGCCTTGATGACCAGCACGTCGCCGTCCATGTACGCGTAGCCTGCTTCGGGCTCGATATAGGCGTGCTCGACATAGGAGGTCTCGAGCGAGCCGCTGACCACGACGGCCGCGCTCGCGAGCGCCTCCTCCACATCGCCGCGCACAACGCGGCCCTCAAGCATCACGTTGTTCTCGCGGCCTTCATGCAGCTGGATGAAGCCGTTTTTCGCCACGTCCGGCGTCAGCGCATGCGGCAGTTCCTCCCACTCGATCGGGAAGGTCGACAGGTCGAGCGCAGCAATGGCCTCGCGCTCGCCGGCCACAACCGCCACTGCTTCTCCACGGAACCGCACCTTGCCGTCTGCCAGCGCCGGCTGGTCGGCAAAGGCAGGGATGACGCCAAAGGCATTGCGCCCGTCGATGTCCTTTGCGGTGAAAACGCCGACGATGCCCGGGTTTCTTGCCACGAACGCATCGAGGTCGCCGAACGAGAACTTCGCGTCCCAATAGGGCGAACGGATCGCTACCACCGCCAGCGCGTCGTCCGGCACCCCGTCCGCGCCGAACATTTCCGTCCCGCGCACTTTCGGCTCGCCATCGAGACGCGGAATGGCGGCGCCCACGCCCCAGTCGTTCGACGGCCATGGCGATAGCAGGCCTGCCTCCATCACCGCCCGGATAATCTTGCGATAGCCTGTGCAGCGGCACAGGATCCCGCCCAGCGCATCCTCGACCTCTTGCTCCGTCGGGTGTGGGTTCTTTTCCAGCAATGCGGTGCCCGCGACCAGGAAGGCCGGCGTGCAGATGCCGCACTGGGCAGCACCGTGGCGCAGGAACGATTCCTGCAGCGCCGACAGGCTGCCATTCGCCAGCCCCTCGACCGTCCGCACCTTTGCGCCGGCGGCGCTTGCGACTGGCATCAGACAGGCGCAGACCGGCTCGCCATCGACCAGTACGGTGCAGGCGCCGCAGTCGCCCGCGTCGCAGCCAACCTTGGTTCCGATCAGCTTGAGTTCATCGCGAAGAACTGCCGAGAGCCGGGCGAGCGGCGAAACGTCGAGCGCGTGCGCCTTTCCGTTGACCTCGATGGAAAGGCGCATCCCGCTCATGCCGCTGCCCTGCCTGTGTCTTCACGGAGGCTCGCCAGCACGGCGCGGCCGACGATCTCCCGCGCTGCCTGCCGCCGGTAATCAGCGGTGGCGCGCACGTCGTCGATGGGTTGAAGTTCGTCGAAGGGATATTGCGCGATCAGCGCTTCCAGTTCGCCGGGCGCAGCCCCTTTCATGGCGGCTTCCAGACCTGCGATCCGCTTGGCGACCGGCGAGCAGGCACCAACGGCAATCGCCGCCTCCTCGATACGTCCGGACGCATCACCGACGACCCTCACCGCCGCCATCGCGATCGAGATGACGAGATAGCGCCGCGCGCCAAGCTTCACGAAATGCGAGCGCCCCTTCACGGCCGCTTTCGGCACGCGGATTGCTGTCACCAGTTCGTCCTGCCGCCTTGCAGTGACGCGATTGCCGAGAATGAATCCGCCGACGGGCAGATGCCGCACGCCGCTTGCCGAACGCAGCTCGACCTCCGCGTCGAGCACCAATAGCGGCGGCACGCCGTCGGCGGCGGGCGACGCGTTGCAGAGATTGCCGGCGATGGTCCCGGTATTCTGCACCTGAATCGAGCCCACCTCGCGCGCAGCCATGCGCAGCGCTTCGAAGGCCGGTGAAAGATGGCGCGCCGCAGCGATCTCGCTCCAGCTGGTGCGCGCTCCAAAGACGTAATGAGTGTGGGTTTCGCTTATGCCGCGCAGCTCATCCAGCGCGTTGAGATCGAGCACGTCATCGCGTATGGGGCGTGTGCCCTGCGCGGGGTAGAAGTCGGTTCCGCCGGCGATGAGCCGCCAGCTCCCGTCTCCGAGAAGCGCGATTGCCTCGTCCAGTGACTTCGGTTTCGCGTAGCGCATCTGATATGCTCCGTAAGCAAAATCATGCGCCGAAATTCGTTCGTATGCAAACAATATTCCGCAAGGTTAACCTGGCCCTCGTCCGGTATAGTTGAAGCCTTGCCGCAACTCTTTGGAAGGAGAAATTGATGAGTGCCACCGCCCTGATCGTCGTCGACTTGCAGAACGACTTCTGCCCGGGAGGCGCGCTCGCCGTTTCCGGCGGCGACGAGATCGTGCCGCTGGTGAACCGACTGATCGGCGAGTTCGAGCACGTCATCCTGACGCAGGACTGGCACCCGGCCGGCCACTCCAGCTTCGCCTCCTCGCATCCTGGCAAGGAGCCCTTCAGCACCGTCGAGATGCCCTATGGCCCGCAGACGCTGTGGCCGGACCATTGCGTGCAGGGCACCAGGGGCGCAGAATTTCATCCGGGCCTCGAATGGACCAAGGCCGAGCTTGTCATCCGCAAGGGCTTTCGCACCGCGATCGACTCCTACTCGACCTTCTTCGAGAACGACCACAAGACGCCGACGGGCCTTGCCGGCTATCTGCGCGAGCGCGGCATCACCGACCTGACGCTGGTTGGCCTCGCCACCGACTTCTGCGTCGCCTATTCGGCGATCGACGCGCGGCGGCTGGGCTTCAACGCGAAGGTCCTGCTCGACGGGTGCCGCGCCATCGACCTCGGCGGCTCGCTGGATACGATGAAGCAGCAAATGGTCCAGGAAGGCGTGGTGGTGGAGTAGAAGGGCTACGAGGCAGCCTGCCGCGCGTTGCTTCGCAAGCGGCCGCGCCCCGGCAGCTCTCAGAGGCAGATCGCTGCATGATGTGGAAGCCGCGCGCGTGTCGGACGATTGAAGACGGAACGCCGGTGCCCAGCAGCCCCCTCCACCATTCTGCGCATGGTCCCCCTCCCCCAGAAATGGGGGAGGATCCGGGGGCGGCCCCTTCGCCCGAGTTGTGGTCCCTACCCTTCGTCGCAGCAGTCGGTCCGAGGGGCGGGTGCCCAACAGCGCGGTGGAGTTTCTACGCGACGCATTGGCACTCGTTTCCGCATTATTTCCACCTGCACGCCCTGGGATCCTCCCCTGCGAAGCGGGGGAGGTGTCGCCGAAGGCGACGGAGGGGGCTGTTAGAGCGCCAACCCTGAAGTACATCTGGATGACATCTTCCGTCCCCATCAGCGGCCACGTTGACAGCTGACAACCATCGTCTCGACCCGCACGATTTGGGATCCTCCCTTGCAATGCGGGGGACGTGGCACGAAGGCGACGGAGGGGCTCATTCAGAGCCAGTCTTGCAGTCGGATCCCCTAACCCACCGGGGATTGCTGGCCTGATGGGCACACAATTGACGGACGCTGCGCTACTTCGCCAACAACACCTTGCCCGTCCGCCTTTCGCGACGAGCTCTCATAATGACGTTACCGGCTGTCCATCTTCCCACGGGTCAGTCTTATGTTTTCATCACCTCATCCTGATTCCCAGATCCGCACCTTGAGAGAATTTCAATGGCATCACGACTGTTCACTCCGATCGAGGTCGGCAAGCTGAAGCTCGCCAACCGCATCGTCATCGCGCCGATGTGCATGTATTCGGCCGAAGATGGCTGCATGACCGACTGGCACCAGATCCACTACGGCAACCTGGCTCTCTCGGGAGCCGCGCTCCTGACCATCGAGGCCACGGCGGTCGTGCCGGAAGGCCGCATCACCTATGGCGATGTTGGCCTGTGGGACGACAGGACCGAAGCGGCGATGGGCCGCGTCCTCGACTCCGTCCGCCGGTGGTCGGATATGCCGATCGCCGTGCAGCTGGCACATGCGGGCCGCAAGGCGTCCACCGAGAAGCCGTGGCTGGGCGGAAAGCAGGTCTCGCCCGATCATCCGAACGGCTGGCAGACGGTCGCGCCATCCGCGGTGCCATTCCAGAGCACCGACAATGCGCCGCTCAGCCTCGACCGTGACGGGCTCAAGCGCGTCCGCGAAGGTTTCGCCGCCGCAGCGAAGCGCGCTGCCCGGCTTGGGATCGACGGCATCCAGATCCACGGCGCGCATGGCTACCTGCTGCACCAGTTCCTGTCACCTCTGTCCAATCAGCGCGACGACGAGTATGGCGGCAGCCCCGAGAGCCGCATGCGCTTCCCGCTGGAAGTCTTTGACGCGGTCCGTCAGGCCTTTACGGCCGACCGGCCCGTATCGATCCGCGTGTCGGGCACCGACTGGGTCGAAGGCGGCTGGGACATTGAGCAGACGATTGAGTTTGCCAAGGCTCTGGAAGCGCGAGGTTGCGACGCCATCCATGTGTCGAGCGGCGGCCTCCACCCGGACCAGAAGATCCCGCTCGGTCCGAGCTATCAGGTGCCGCTGGCGCGCGCGGTGAAACAGGCGGTCAACATGCCGGTCATCACCGTGGGCCTGATTACCGATTACGAGCAGGCCGAGGCAATCGTCAGCACCGGCGATGCGGACATGGTCGGCCTTGCCCGCACCATCCTCTACGACCCGCGCTGGCCCTGGCATGCGGCAGCGCATCTCGGCGCAACCGTGTCGGCGCCCAACCAGTATCTGCGCTGCCAGCCGCATCGCCTGCGCTCGCTCTTCGACGTCGAGAAGAAGTAGCAGGTTTTGGGGAGCGTCCGGGGATGCTTCGTCTCAGGACATTCCTGTGAGACGGTTCGCCCCGGCAGCCCCCCACCATGCTTCGCATGGTCCCCCTCCCCCATAAATGGGGGAGGATCCGGATGCCGTGCAGGTTGAAAGGATAGCCGAGCAGGCTTCGTTGTGGGGTAAGCACACCACTGATGAAGCCCAGAGCCAGAGGATCCTCCCCTGCGAGCGGGGGAGGTGGCACGAAGCGCCGGAGGGGGCGTCTGGCGCCATGATCAAAGCACGACAGGCGACGTCAGCCGGAACCGATGATGCAAGGGAGCATCTCGCTCCCCCTAGCTCACCCCCACATACCGCCGCACATAATCCGGATCCGCCCGCACATCTTCGACCGGCACCGTCTCGCGGTTCTGACCATTCTCGATAAATGCCACGCGGTCGGCGAGTGACAGCACCGCGTCGACGCGCTGTTCCACGAGAATCGTCGAGACGCCGCGCTGGCGCAGTTCCGCCACCGCCTCGCGGATGCGGGCAATCATCGAGGGCATCAGGCCCTCGGTCGGCTCGTCGAGGAGCAGCACATCGGGTTCGATGCAAAGCGCTCGGGCCATTGCCAGCATCTGCTGCTCACCGCCCGATAGCGTGCCGGAGCGCTGCGACAGGCGCTCGCGCAGCACCGGAAACAGCCCCAGCACCGATTCACGTGTAACGTCGCCCTTGCCGCGGGTCATCAGGCCGATCTCGAGGTTTTCGGCGACCGTGAGCTCGGCAAACAGCCGCCTGCCCTGCGGCACGTATGCAACGCCGGTCTTAGGCACCTCGTGCGCCGGCAGTTTCGTCAGATCCTTGCCGTCCTTGATGATATGGCCGGCGCGCACGCTGACAAGACCCATGATCGACTTCAGCGCCGTTGTCTTGCCGGCACCGTTGCGGCCGAGCAGGCACAGCACCTCGCCTTTCTTCAGCGTCAGCTCGAAGCCGCGCAGCACCTGCACCTCGCCGTAATAGGCGTCGAGCCCGGAGATCGTCAGCGCGTCAGCCATGGCTGCCTCCGAGATAGGCGTCCTGCACGGCGACGTTGGCACGGATTTCCTCCGGCGAGCCCTCGGCGAGGATCTTGCCGAAGCTCAGCACCGTGATCTTCTGCGCGAGTTCCATCACCACCTGCATGTTGTGCTCGATCAGCATGACGGTCGCATCGCGCGCGACCTCGCGCACCAGCGCAATGAAGGTCTCGATCTCGCCGTCCGAAAGCCCCTGAGTCGGCTCGTCGAGGATGAGGAGGCGCGGCTGCAGCGCAAGGCCCATCGCAACTTCAAGCAGGCGCTGGTGGCCGTAGGAAAGGTTGCCGGCAAGCGTTTCCGCGCGCCCCGCGAGCCCGACGCGCTCGAGTGCCTCCTCAACGCCGCTCGCCAGCGCCCCATGCGTGACGCGCCCTTTTGCCAGCAGCCTGCGCTGCACCGAGAGCGCGACGTTGTCGTAGACGGTGAGCTTTGGAAAGATGCTGGTGATCTGGAAGGTGTAGGCAATGCCCGCCAGCACCCGCTTGTGCGCCGGCATGCTCGTGATGTCCGCACCGTCTAGCAGGATGGTGCCTTCCGACGGCTGGATGCGGCCGCAGATCAGGCTGACGAAGGTGGTTTTGCCGGCACCATTCGGGCCGATCACCGCACGGATCTCGCCCTTGTCAAGCCGGAAGTCGACCCCGTCAACAGCCTTCAGTCCGCCAAAGTGCTTCGTCAGCCCCCTCGTCTCGATGAGCGGCGTCATGGCAGCCATTTCGCCCACCTCTCGCGAATGGTCCCGAGCAGCCCCTTGGGGAAGAACAGGATCAGCAGGATCAACGCCACACCGACCAGCAGCAGATAAGCGGACGTCAGACCCGACGTGTAGTCGATGATGTAAAACATGAAGAACGTGCCGATCAGCGGCCCCAGCGTGGTCGCGGCGCCACCCGCCAGCACCCAGAGGAGCGGCAGGATAGAGTACTGGATCGAGGCAAAGCCCSAGCCGACATAACCGAACAGGATGCCGTAGGCAGCACCGGCCCCCGCGCAGAAGGTGCCGGAAAGCACCACCGCCGACAGCTTTGCCCGAAAAGTATCGTAGCCCAGCATGCGCATCCGCTCCTCGTTCTCACGGATCGCGACCAGCGTGCGCCCGAACGGCGAGCGCACCAGCCAGAGCGAAAGGAGCAGCACGATCGAGAACAGCGCCCAGCCGATCAGGTAGCGCAGCGATGGCTCCGACAGGCTGATCGCCGTGCCGCCAAGGTCAAGCGTGCGCATGGCGGGCGTCAGCACCAACCCTTCTTCGCCACGCGTCCAGGTCGTGAAGAACAGCGAGGTGAGATAGCCCACCTGCGCGAACATCATCGTCACGATCATGAAGGCGACGCCAGTCGTGCGCAGCGCAAGCAGTCCGATCACCAGTGCCAGCAGCGCGCCCGAAACGATGCCGCTGGCAAAGGAAACCGGCACGTTCCAGCCGAGATGGTAGATCGGTAACCCCGCGCCATACATGCCGGCGGCGAAGAACATCGCGTGGCCAAGGCTGAGCAGCCCGGTGTAGCCGAACAGCAGATTGTAGCCCATCGCGAAGACGGCCAGCACCAGCACGCGCGAGAACACGCTCCGATGGTATTCGGGCAGCACGTAATTGGCGGCAAGCAGCACCGCGATGACGGCGAGGTGCAGAAAAATGTCCTTGCGGGTCGAGCGGGGCATAGTCATTTCGCCACCGTCCCGAACAGGCCCTGCGGGCGGAACACCAGCACCATCGCCACCAGCAGCGTCGCCAGCATTTTTGCCAGCGTCGGCGAGAAATAGAGCGTCGAGATGATGCCGTCGGAAAGGCCGATCAGCAGCGCGGCGATGATCGTGCCGCGCAGCGAGCCGAGGCCACCGATGATGACGACGATGAAGGAGAGGAGCAGCGGGTCGCGCCCCATCAGGTAGTGCGCCTGCTGGATCGGCACGACCAGCACCGCCGCCGTTGCCGCCAGCATCGCGCCGAGCGCAAACACGCCGGCATAGACGCGGTCGACCGGGATGCCGAAGGCGAGCGCGGTTTCGCGATCATACTGGGTAGCCCGCATGATGAGACCGATCTTCGTGCGCGTCAGCACGAACCAGGTCGCCAGCATCAGCACGATGGCGGCGAAGATCACGAACAGCTTGTAGCCGGAATAGCCGAACCAGGGCAGCTGGACGCGCACGTTGAACGGCGCCTGCACCGGCCGTGCATCCGCGCCATAGAAGGTCAAGGCCAGTTGCTGGATGATGTAGAGAAGGCCGATGGTGGCGACGATCGTCGCCTCGGGATCATAGTTCAGCTGGCGTAGCACCAGCCGCTCGGATAGCATCGCCACACCGCCAACCACGAGTGGCGCGACGAGGAGCGCGGCGACGAAACCGATGGACGGATGGCCGGCGAATGCAGTCGAGATCGCCCAGGCCAGCACGGCGCCCAGCATGAACATCTCGCCATGGGCGACATTAACGATGCGCATGACGCCGAATACCAGCGACAGGCCGAGCGCCGTCAGCGCCAGCACCGCCGCCATGACGAGGCCCTCCATCGTCGCCAGCAGGAACATCGGGCCGAACGACATCAGCTTCTCCCTGCATGCGTAAACTGTCGGCGCAATTTACCCCCACCCCTAACCCCTCCCCACAAGGGGAAGGGGGATCGGGAGAGGTTTGCACCGATCGATTTCTGAAAAACCACCGCAGCAAAACCACGCGGCTCTAGCTGAGGGATAACGCTGAAATCCCCCTCCCCCTTGTGGGGAGGGGTAAGGGGTTGGGGTGCAAATCCCGTCGCCGCCGCGCGTTCGGGCACCAAGGAGAGCTGGTCGCAGGAACTCCCCTGCTGCCCTTGTCCGCTCCCCTCACATCGCCGCACCGACCTTTCCCCTCCCCGCACGCGGGGAGAGGCTTCAGCCAGGGCGGACTTGTGCCAGCGGAGCCGGATCAGCTTGCGCCTCAAAGCGGCTGGGTGGTGTAGTCGGCTTCGGGTTCGTACAGGCCGTCCTCGATCGAGGTGCGGTGCACCACGTTGAGGCGGCCGTTCTCTACCACCGAGATGTTCTGCGTACCGAACACCTGGTGGAGCTTGCCGTTGAACACCTTTGCGCCCTGCGGATGCTCCGCGCCTTCCGGAATGTCGGTGATGGCTTCGGTCGCCTCGATCAGCTTGGCGCGATCTTCCGGCCCCTTGTAGTCAGCCGCTTCCATCGCCTGCTTGATGATGTAGAGCGTCTCCCAGCAGCCAAACATGTGCGCCGCGGTCGACACGTCCTTCGGGTCGTTGACACTGGCGCCATTGTCGTCGAGACCGACGGCTGCGCGATAGGCCTTCTCATGTTCGCTGGCATTCGCCTGCAGGTAGCGCGGCGAGCCTTCCCAGAAGTGCGAGCCCTCGAGGAATTCGAGGCCGGGGCTGTTGATGTCGACCGCCTCGAGTGAGTCGATGAAGCCGAACAGTTTCGGGCCGCTGCCGCCGTAGAACTCGCCGAGTTCCTTGACGAAGGTGAGCACGGCCGGGCCGACCATGACGTGGTAGATCACGTCGATGTCCGACGGGATCTGCGGGAAATAGCGGGTGAAGGAGGTCTCGGTGGGCGGGATGGCGATCTTCGCCACCACCTGGCCGCCCTGCTCCTCGACGGCCGGCGCGAAGAAGTCGCGGTGGTCGTGGCCGAACGCATAGTCCGGATAGATCATCGTGACCTTCTTGCCGACATTGTTCATGATCCACGGTGCGACCGAGCGGCACTGCTGGCGCACGTCGGTGATGCCTGGCTGCACGACCCAGCGGTTCATCTTGCCGGAGGCGACGTGATAGCCCTCGGAGACAACATAATACGGGATCTTGAGCTCGCCCGCCGCCGGCGAGGACCCGACGACGACATGGCTGAACAGCGTGCCGTAGATCAGGTCAACCTTGTGCTGGTTGGCGAATTTCTCGACCACTTCGGCGCCGCGTGCGGCGTCGGTGCCATCATCCTCGATGACGATCTCGATCGGGCGGCCGTTGATGCCGCCGGCCTCGTTGATCGCCTTCACGGCGGCGGCGGTGGTGCGCTCGTACCAGCGCCCATAGGCGGCGCCGATGCCTGTGCGGTGTGCCTGGAAACCGATCTTGATCGGTGCGGAAGACTGCGCCTGCGCATAGCGCACGAAGCCCGGTGTGGTGCCGAGCGCGGCCGCGGCGCCAAGCCCCTTCAGGGCGCTGCGTCGGGATATCGAACTTGTCAGGATGCTGGAAGAATGCACGATGTCGGTCATCATTGATCCCCTTCACAAACCCGCGCCGAACGCTGCGCATCCCCGCACAGCCTGCCCAACGCTACGTCAATTGGTACAGGGTTAGGCCACCGTTCCGCAACAAGGCAATTTGCAGGAACGGTTTTGTCACCCGGCCGTCGGGGAGGAGAGCAGCCACAGGCCGAACACGGTATAACCGGCCATCAGCGCCGCCAGCGGCAGCTGGCTTGACGCTGCGTCTCTCGCGCTCCCGTAAAGCCGTGCGGCAATAACATGTGCGACGAGCACCGCAAGCACGTGCCCGCCGATAATCGCAGCCGATTGCAGGTTCCACACAAGCCACGCGGACTGGGCCCCCATCAGCAGCCCCGCCTGCACATGCATGCCGGCCGTACCGAACAGGTCGAGACCGTTCATCAGCGGATCGGACAACGCCGAGAGCGCATACTGGCCATTGATCACCAGCACGACGAGATAGTGCGAGAAGTGATAGGCCATCGAGATCGGGATGATCGACCACACTAGCGTGCCCGCCGCGCGGCCAAAGCCCGCCGGAGCGCGCGTCAGCCGCTCGCCGAGCCAGACGGCCAAGAGAAACGCGGTGGACAGAAGCACGAACATGGCGACCATGCCGAAGCTCGATATGCCAATGACGGAACTGCGGCCGGTGAACTCGAGCGGATTGATGCCGAACAGGCCGAACCAGAAGAAGGTGCGCATCAGCCCGTCGAACGAGACGGTTGAAAGCGCCAGTAGCAGGAAGAGCGTGCCCGACAGCGGCAGCGGCTTTGTCCCCACGAGCTTCGCGCCCGGCAGGCACAGGGCAAGGCGCCTGCACCCTTCTCCATCATCCTTGCTGTCAAGGATCGCGAGGCGCGAAATCATTCGCAGGAACACGGAAAGACATTCGCCCCGCTGCATCCAGGCTTCATAGCCGAAGGCGACCGCAGCCACGAGGTTCACCGCAAAGTAGGCAGAGACCGCCACCGCCAGCCGTGCCGGATCGTCCGGCGCCGGATAGACGAGCTCGAACCATGCGAAGGCGAAGAATTGTACGATGGCCGGCCAGTAGCCTAGCCACGCTGGCATGCGATCGCCCGTGCCGCGCCCGAGCAAACGAGAAAGAAGCCGCGCCGGCAGGTACCACGGATTGATCCAGCGCCAGAGGTCGCCGGCAATGCCCTGCAGGAGCGTCAGCCCCACCCAGAACACTGTCCACACCATCAGCGGCAGCGGATTGGACAGGGGATCGCGGCTGCCGATAAATCCGATCACGACCAGCGCCGCGAGAATCGCCAGGCAAAGAAGACTACCGGCCAGCCGCAGCTTGTCGGGTACCGCGAACAGCCTGATGCGGACATCGGCAAATCGGTTGAGGACGGTGAGCGAGCCGACCGCCAGCACCGTGAAGGTCAGCGCCACAGCGACTGCGCCGCCCGCGAGATAATAGTTGGTGGGAAGAAGCAGCACATGGCCTCGGTCCGTGGCATGCGCCAGCGCCTCGCCGGGCACCAGGCATGCCGAGGCCAGCGCGGCCGCAAGGCGCGCGCATGCGCTTCTGCTCCGCCGGCTTCTGTCCCGGCTATTTGGCCCGGTGATTCTCTGCATCCTTCCCCCGCGCATCGCGGCTACCGGCTGAACCTAGTTGATGCGCGCGGTTTTCAGCAACGCCGGGACGCTGCTTGCCACGGCATTTGCGCGGTCAGGACAGAAAGAATGAAGGACGCATGCATTTGGCGAAGTTTTCCCCTTGTCGGACCGCCCGTCCTTCGCTATGTGTGCGCCCGCGCCAGAGATGGCCGACCACGCACCGCGGAGAGGTGGCAGAGTGGTTGAATGCACCGCACTCGAAATGCGGCATGGGTGCAAGCCCATCGGGGGTTCGAATCCCTCCCTCTCCGCCAGCGCTTCTTTTCCCTTTATCTGATCGTTCCGCGCCCGTCTCATTCCTGCTGAAGGCAGTTCGCGCTTCAACTACCAGATAGGGGTGCCCGCGCCGTTCGGTGGCCTTTGACGGTTGTGCTACAAGTCCCGGATGAACTAAACGTGCCACGGATGACCCCCGGCGGGCGCGGAGACTGTTTGCGGAGCAATGATGACTACCAAGCCGATCGACGCGGTCATCGCCTGGGTCGACGGCGACGATCCGGCTCATGCCGCGAAGCGAGGCCTTTATCTCGAGGGCAATGGCAAGGCCGTATCAACCAGCGCCTCCGCGGCCTCCCGCTTTTCCGATCGCGGCGAGATTTACTACTGCATCGCGTCGATCCTCAAACATGCGGGCTTCATCCGTCGCATCTACGTGGTGACTGCCGACCAGTCGCCCCGCCATCTGGCCGACTTCGCCCGCGCCGGCATCTGTGAAGCGGATCGAATCGTGGTCGTCGACCACAAGGAGATCTTCCGCGGTTACGAGCAGTACCTGCCGACCTTCAATTCGCTGACCATCGAAGCGATGCTGTGGCGGATACCCGGCCTGTCGGAAAACTTCGTCTACCTGAACGACGATTTCTTCATCAATGCGCCTTTGTCACCGTCCGACTTCGTCGGCGAAGACGGAAAGGTGGTCGTTTACGGGCGGGTGCTGCCGAACTTCCATCACGTGGCGAGACTGTATCTGAAAAAGGTGCTGCTTTCGGCGCTCGGCCGAAATGTCTATCCCGGCTTCCGCTCCGCGCAGATCAGATCATCCACCCTCTTCGGCCTGCAGCAGTTCGTGGAGGTGGGCCACAGCCCGCAGACCCTCACGAAGAGCGTGTTCCGGGACTTATTCGAAGAGCATCCCGACAAGCTGGCGCAACAGCTCGCGCCGCGATTCCGGACGGCCGACCAGTTCCTGCCGGCCGGAGTGTCGCACCACTTCCATCTCAGGCAAGGCACGATCGAGGTCCGGCCGCCGGCGGACGCCTATCTCAAGGCGGACAATCTGAGCCCCGCAAAGCTCGACGACATCCGGCTCGAGCGCTACCTGTTCGGCTGCATTCAAAACCTCGAGCAGTTCGCACCTCGCGACCTGAAGGCGCTGCGCGACGTCCTGGCCAGGAAGTTTGCAGGCTTCCTGCCTGCCTCCGTGCTGGACTGGATGCGGGAAATTGATTCGATGGCTAGCCAGCCTGACGAGTAAGGCGCGGCGCCGGTATGACGGCAGGCCGGACTATTCCTCTGGCGAGCTTCGGTGAGGCCGAACGGCGAGCATGCCGCCATCCGGCCCATTTGCATCAGAGCGCATTGATCTTCTCGAGCATCCCTTCCCGCCAGTCCTTCGACAGCGGGGATTCGAGGTACTTCTTGTTGGCGTAGGCGCGGAAGGCCTCCACGTCAGGTGTGTAGACCTCGAGCCCCTCACCCTTGAAGTACTCGATCAGTTCCTCTTCCTGCTTGATGTACTCGGCGTCGCTCCAGGCAAAGGCCTCGTCCGCCGCCTCCTGCATCCGCTTCTGCTGCTCGGGCGTCAGCGAATCGAACAGCTTTGCGCTGATGAGCAGCAGGCCGAAGCCGACATTGTGGCCGGTCAGCACGATCTGGTCGGTCACCTCGTGGAACTTCATCAGCTTGTTGTTGGGCAGCGGGTTGTCCTGTGCGTCGATCGCGCCGGTCTGCAAGCCGGTGTAGACCTCCGCATAGTCAAGCGCGACCGGATTGGCGCCGATCGACTCGCCGAGGAACTGCCAGGCCTCGCCGCCCGGCATGCGCAGCTTGATGCCGGCAAGGTCCTCGGGCTTCTCGATCTTCTTGTCGCCCTTGAGGTTGACGTGGCGCGTTCCGTAATAGGCAGGCGCGAGCACGACGATGCCCATCTCGTCGCGCGCCATCTTCTTGAACTCATCGCCGATCTCGCTGTTGAAGATCGCCTTGAGGTGCGCCGCGTCGCGCACGAGATAGGCCGCGGTCAGGATCGAGAAGGCCGGCACCTGCTTGGCGAAATCCGACGGCGGCATCAGCGCCAGTTCGAGATTGCCGCGCTGGACGGCGACGATCTCGGTGCCCTGCTTGTAGAGGGTCGAGGCGAAATAGGGCTCGAACACGAACTCATCGCCGAGGCGCTTGGCGAAGATCTCGACCAGCGCGCGCGAGCGTGGCGCGTCAGCCGTGGTCGAATCGGCAAAGCGCAGCTTGATCGTCTCTGCCGCGGCTGCGCATGTGAAAAGCAGGCTGGCTCCCACAGCCAGCATGATCCTGCGGGTCATGTTCATTCCAGTTGTTCCTCCGAGAACGTCTAGCCGAAGCGATGCTCCGGCATTCCTTGTCCGACGCCATGGATGGCGAGCAGTGCGCCAGACAGCGGCTGCGCCTCCCGTTCCTCCGGCGTCAGGAATTTGGTGGCGGTGGTGACGTAGAGCGTCTTCAGGTCGCTGCCGCCAAAGCACACGCAGGTCGGGTTCTTGACCGGCAGCTCGATGCGCATGTCGATCTGCCCGTCGGGCCGGTAGCGCACGACGCGGCCGCCCGCGAAAAACGCCTGCCAGATGCAGCCGTCAACGTCGACGCAGGCGCCGTCCGGCCGGTCGCGGACGTCGGAATAGTCGGCAAACAGCCGCCGGTTGGTCACCGTGCCGTCGTCGGGATCAACGTCGAACGCCCAGGTCTGGTAGCGGCGCGTGTCGGTGAAGTAGAGCACCTTGCCGTCGGGCGAGAAGGCGATGCCGTTGCTGACGATGATATCGCCGGTAACGCGCGTCACGGCCCCGTCCGGATCGACACGGTAGAGGCTGCCATTCGGCGTCGCGAGGCCGTTGTCCATCGTGCCGATCCACAGGCGCCCCTTGGGGTCCACCCGGCCGTCATTCAGCCGGTTGTCGAGGCCCGTCTCGACCGTAGCGAAGTGCGTGAACCGGCCCTCCTCGACCTCCAGCCACTTTAGCTCAAGATCAATCGCGACCAGCCGCCGCCCGTCCTTTCCGAGCGCCTGCGAGCCGGCATAGGTGCCGGGCATGCCGATCCAGCGATGCGCGCCGGTGGCGGGGTTGTACCACTGCAGCTTCGGCCGCTCGATATCGAGCCACCACAGCAGCTGACTGCTTTCGTCCCAAAGGGGCGTTTCGCCAAGCTGGTCCCGTGTGGGAACAACGCACTCCACGCGCGCGGATGATACGGAAACGGTCACGCGATTGCCCCTCCCCTGAGCGTCAGCGCGAATGCATCTGCCAGCTGTTACTGGCGGCCCCGCGCTGAAAATTCCTCCTCAGCGGTTATCACGTTGCGGCGAGGACGGGTCAAGAGTGGGGGATAAGCCAATGGCAATTGCGGCGTGCCAGTCTCGTGACGAGATCCCGCAGTTGCTCGAAGCGCCTCCACTTAGTCATGCCCCGGCCATGACCCGGGCATCCATGCCGGAACGGTGGAGACATGGGTCGGTCGCAGCAACTGGACCCAAGCGGTTCGCGTTCAATTGCAGTCCCATGTAATACCATTTTACTCTGTACCGGGGGTCATCGTCCAGACGAACACACCCGCCATTTTCTTGCGGGACTCACTAAAAGCAACGCTGAAGAATATTCAGCGCTTTCTGATACGCGTCTCAAGAGGCTTTTCCTCACCAATTTCTTGTTTCGTTCAAATTTTTCTAGATTCCTCAAAAAGCTGACGTATTATCGCCATTGTTATTAGGAGGGACTTGGTGACACTGGCACGAGTGCAACAAAGTCTGCCAACTGCAATTTTCGCTTGGGGGTTCGCTTTCGCGGCTGCCGCCTTTCTAGGTTGGATTCTAGCTACAACGCTACCGACCGACCCCTTCATGGACGGACCAGCTACATCAATACTAGTGGCGACGTCTCTGTTCTTTTTTCTAGGAACAGTTATACACTTATTATTGGCTCGACCCAGCTCGGATCTAGTTAGGCCGCGCGTCATACTATATATAAATGCGGATAACGCAGAAAGTATATTGCTCTTCTCTCCGGCAGACTGGTTATCATATCGTTCTGTATATGCGATATTTGTAAAGGAGGAGAATTCATTCGAGAGATTCATTGGCCTTGGCCAAGTTTACGTGATCCAAGATGACAAAAGAATCCAGGTAGTAGTTACGCAAAAATTGGAGAGTGCAAAACACGTATGGGAAAATTTAGATTCAGGATCGCGAGACTATTTTGACAAGATCGTCCTGAAACCGGGAGTGCCGTCGAATGGATGACTCGCCGAAAGAAAAGATTGTAAAGGTAGCCGAGGTATTAAACGCATTCGAGGTTATACTCAATGTCGGCTCGCTCGATGGCGAAAGAATTGGAAACGAGTATGTAATATATAGATTTGCCGACGAGATATTTGACCCGGACACAAACGAATCTCTTGGCTATTTAGAGCAAGTGGTTGGACGTGGAGAAATCATCCATGTTCAAGAACGGATAAGCACTCTTCGCTCAATAGATTATGAGAGCGGGAATAAAAAGGTAATAAGAAGAAGTTCCGCTTTCGGAGTTGCTATGGGTCGCTTCTCCCCTGAGATTGAAGAGATAGTAGAAAGCCCAGATAAACCGAAGCCGTTTAACAAACCAACGGTAGGTGACCTAGCAAAGCGAATTTGACGCAATGGTCTTCTTTATGGATCTCAGTTGTTGGTGCGTCAACGCTACGCCCCCCTAATGCATCACCTCTTCGACCTTCATCCTCCGCCCGTTGCGGTCGAAGAAGTGACCCTTGTTGAGGTGGCGGCGGTCTTCGCGCAGCGTGGTTTCAAGATCGCGCAGCTTTGAGCGCGCGAGATCGTTGCTGACCGGCCCGGCGATGCTGTCGACAGGAAAGAAGGCCGCGCCGTTCCACTTCACACCCGAGCCGTCGAGCAGGTCGCGCATCTCGCGCCAGCGCGTCTCGTCGCCGATGACGTTGATGAAGGTCGAGCGCAGCAGGTCGATCGACGTGCCACGGATTTCGACCAGCACGACGAGCATGGTGAAATCGCCGCGCCGGCGGTATTCCGCCGGCAGCCACCTGTCGAACAGCGCAGGTCGCGTCTCAAAAATCGACAAGCTGCGTCTCCGGCATGTAGTGCTCGAACAGTACCCAGAACGGCTTTTCGCGCGTCGAGGCGTACCATTCTTCGAATTCGGCCAGCGCCTTCGCGGGGTCCGGCGCCTCGTCCTCCTCGCGCGGGTGGGTGGCGTCGAAAGCCGCGCCTGCGACCCCGGCATAACGCTCCAGCACCCCGGTGCGCGCCTCGCTGTCTTCCACCCAGCCGAGCCGGTCGCGCAGTGCCCGGACCGCCTTGGCAATAGCCGCTTCCCGGTCCTCCGCGCCTGACACCATGTCAAACAGCGCGCGCATGACGTTCATGCGCCGGAAGGCAAACGCTCGCGCCTCGGCGAGCTCGGCCACCTTCCTGTTCATCTCGCGGCGGAATTCGGCCTCGGCCGCCTCGCGGGCTTTCGCCTCGCCTTCAAGGGCGGCGATGAAGGGATGGATTTCGCTCATTCGCCCCTCCCGGAAGCTGGCGGAGGAGAGTGGGGGTCGAACCCACCTGGGACCGTCTCACGGCCCCACCCGGATTTGAAGTCCGGACGCCCCACCGGGGACGCTTCTCCTCCTCCCCTGCCTGACGAGCCGAACAGGTCGAGCCTGTGCGGGTTCAGGCGGCGCAGGTCGCCGCGGCGGATGGTGACGCCATGGCGATCCAGAAATTCGAGGATCTCGATGGACACCTTGCGGCCGTTTTCGAGACGGTCGCGAAGATCGGCGGCGACGAACTCGCCCTTGTCCTTCCCCGCCGCGATATCCTGCAAGATCTCGACAATGGCCGCAATGACGCAGCGGGCGAAAAAGCTGTCATGCGCCACCTCATGGACCAGCCCCATGCGGCCGGCGCGCTTGAGCAGCGCGCGCATGTGCTGCTCGTCCACGCCGAACATGTGGGCGAAGTCGCGAGTGCGCGGCGGGCGGAACCGCTCGGTGCCCGTAAGATGCGGCTCGATCTGCCGCCACAACGCCTCGTCCTCGGGCGAGAAGCGCACGACATGCGAGGCAAGCCGCACCCACGCGCCGTCGAGCGAGATCACGTTCTGGCGCTGCAGGCCCTGCAGGATAGTGCGGTAGATGGGAGCCGGCGGGCGGATCTCGCCCATCAGCCGCAGCCGCTCCATACCGATGCCCGGCTGGTCGGGGTTCTCGGCGTGGAACGCTTCGAGGTCGGCAAGCATCTTCTGGCGCAGCCGCAGCCAGCGCGCCGGGGCCATGACGATGGTGCCGGTCTCGGGCGGAATGCGGATGACGTCGGCAAAGAGCTGCGCCGTCTCAGCCTCACCCAGCGCCCGGTCGCGCGCGAAGCGGTCGAGGTCGATGAAGTAGGGCGGTGCGTCGAGCAACGCCGCCACGATGGCAGCTGGCTTGTCGCGCATGAGCGCATCGAGCTGCGTGCGGCGCTCGGACGAGCGGCGCTTTCGCGCCGGCGCGCGCAGGTCCAAGAACCTGCCGCCGCCTATGGTGCGCTGAGCCGAGGTGTCGCGAATGACGAAGCGGTCGTTGGCAGCCGCCGCGATCGGCCGCTCGAGCACAAGTTGCACGATCGCCTTGCCGCCGGGTGTGAGCTGGTCGTCGTCGAGCAGGACGATGCGCGCCGGCACTTCCACCGCCGCGTGGTGCAGATGAACCGGGAACCATTGCCCGAGCGGCCGCGGCTCCGAAGGAAGGACGTAGAGCTCCGCATCGATGCGCGCGGTCGGCGCATGCAGCGCCTCGTTGACCACCATGTCGCCGCGCAAGATGACGTCGCGGCCGATGCGCTCGCCGGCAAGGTTGAGGGCGCAGCGGTCGCCGGCGCGGCCGATCTCGGACTTCTGGTTCTGGGCATGGATCGAGCGAACGCGCGCGGGCAGCCCCGACGGGCTGATGACGATGGCGTCGCCCACGCGCACCTCGCCGCTGAGGACAGTGCCGGTGACAACGGTGCCCGCGCCCTGCAGCGCGAAGGAACGGTCGACGGAGAGGCGGAAGCGCCCGGCGTCGCTCCTCCGGCCGATCTCGGCGGAAGCGGTTGCAAGCCGCTCTTCGAGCGTGGCGACACCGAGGCCGGTTACGCTGGAAACCGGCAGAACTTCAGCGCCCTCGAGTCCAGTCCCCGCGAGGAGCGCCTCGATCTCGATCTGGACGGCAAGCAACCGCTCCTCATTGACGAGGTCGGCCTTGGTGATCGCGACGATGCCGCGCTTCACGCCGAGAAGGTCGAGAATCGCCAGGTGCTCGCGCGTCTGCGGCATCACGCCGTCGTCGGCGGCAACCACCAGCAGCGCATAGTCGATGCCGCCGGCGCCAGCGAGCATGGTGTGGATGAACCGCTCGTGGCCCGGCACGTCGATGAAGCCGATGCGCTCGCCATTCGGAAAAGTCCGGTAGGCAAAGCCGAGGTCGATCGAAATGCCGCGCGCCTTTTCTTCCTTGAGGCGGTCGGTCTCGACGCCGGTGAGCGCGCGCACCAGCGCACTCTTGCCGTGGTCAATATGGCCGGCGGTGCCAACGATCATGGCTCACCCGTTCCGGCAAGCGGCTCTGCTGCGCGGCGTGCGACCTCGGCGCGCTGGTCGGGCGTCAGCGCCTCATTGGCGGCGGGGATGAAATTGCCGGCGAGCTTCGAGCCGCCATCGCGTCCGCGCAGCAGCCAGGTCAGGGCCTCCAGCGGATCGCGCCCAATGCCTGAACCGGTTAGGTACGCAGCACCCAGCATCGCCTGCGCATCGGCATCGCCGCGTTCGGCGGCCTTTTGCCACCAGCTGACGGCGGCAGCGGGGTCCCGGGGCACACCCAGCGCGTCGTGATAGAGATTGCCGAGCCGCGTCATCGAAGCGGCAACGCCCTGCGCGGCAGCCTTTTCGGCAAAGCTCCGCGCCTCGGCATAGTCGCCCTGCTCGGCATACATCCAGGACAGCATGTCCTGCGCCACCGCATCGCCCTGGTCGGCTGCCAGCCGATAGAGCCGCATCGCCTCGGCGTCGTCCTGCGGCACCCCCTCGCCCCGGAAATGGAGCGTCGCAAGGTTGCGCTGGCCGACCGGATCGCCCGACACGGCCGACAGTTTCAGCCACTTCGCCGCAAGTTCCGGGTCCGGCTCGACACCGTAGCCGCCGGAGAAGCAGGCGGCGATGTTGTTCTGCGCCCTTGCATTGCCGGCGCGCGCCAGCGGCTCCCAGATCGCAAGCGCGGCCGCGTAGTCGCCGGCTTTTGCCGCCGCGAGCGCCACCGCCATGTCGTCATCCTCGCGCTTGCGCTTCGGCAGCAGCCGATCAAGCCAGCCCATGTCTCAACCTGCTTAGATTGGCGAGGAAGGCTTCGGCGTCCTCAAGACAGCGAAGGTCGAGGACGAGCATCCCGTCGGCGATGCGGCCTATCACCGGCACCGGCAGGGCGCGCAGCGCCGCCGCCAGCCTGTCGAGCGCGCTGCCGCTGCCCGAAACCGGGCGGAAGCCAAGCCCGGCCGAGGGCAGCGTGTCGAGCGGCAGGGCGCCGGAGCCGATCTGGCTGGCGCAGTCGATGACCTGCACCGCGAAATCGCTGCCCACCGCCGACTGCACCTTCGGCGAGAGCGCCAGAGCCTGCGCAGTGATGTCCTCGCGCTGGCGTGACAGCAGCCGCAGCGTCGGCAGCTTTTCAGCGAGCCGGTCGGGGTCGCGATAGAGCTTCAGCGTCGCCTCGAGCGCGGCAAGCCGCAGCTTGTCTACACGCAGTGCGCGCTTCATCGGGTTCTTGTTGATCCTTGCGATCAGCTCCTTGCGGCCGACGATGAAGCCGGCCTGCGGTCCCCCGAGCAGCTTGTCGCCCGAGAAGGTGACGATGTCGGCGCCTTCCGCGACCGCCTCGCGCACGGTCGGCTCGCGCCGCAGCCCCCACTTTGCCAGATCGACCAGCGTGCCGGAGCCGAGATCGTTGACGAGCGGCACGCCCGCTTCATGCGCGATTTGCGACAGCTCCGGCGCGTGAACTTCCTTGGTAAAGCCCTCGATGCGGTAGTTGGAGGTGTGCACCTTGAGGACGAGCGAGACGCCTTCCTCGGCAAGGGCGCCGCGATAATCCTTCTCATGGGTGCGGTTGGTGGTGCCGACCTCGATCAGCCGTGCACCGGCGCGCGCCATGATGTCGGGCATGCGGAACGCGCCGCCGATTTCGATCAGCTCGCCGCGCGAGACGATTGCGCCGCCACCATTTCCAGCGAGCGTATTGAGGACGAGCAGCACCGCCGCCGCATTGTTGTTGACGAGGGTTGCATCCTCCGCCCCGGTCAGTTCGCAGATGAGGCGGCGCAGATGATCGTCGCGCTCGCCGCGCTTGCCGCTGTCGAGGTTGAATTCGAGCGCCACCGCATTGCGCATCGCCCCGGCGGCAGCCTCGATCGCGGCTTCTGCCAGCAGCGCGCGGCCAAGGTTGGTGTGCAGCACCGTGCCGGTCAGGTTGAAGACCGGGCGCAGCGAGCTCATGGCGCTTGCTCCGAGATCCGCCATCGCGGCAGCTGCAACGCCGTCGGCATCCGCAAGCGCTTCGCCCTTTCGCGCCGCCTCACGCTGGGCATCCAGCTGCCGGCGGATCGCCGCAGTCGCCTCGACGCGCCCGAAGCGTTCGACCAGCACGGCACCGGTTCCGGAGCGAAGCACCGCATCGACGGACGGAATGGAGCGGAACGCCGTGTTCATGCGCAAGCCCCCGTACCGGTGCTCGACCCGGGCCTACCCCCACCCCTCATTCCGCCCCACAAGGGGGAGGGGGAACGGAGAAGTCCGCGCAACTCGAACTCGCGGGAGAAGCTGAGGCCACCATCGGCAAGAGTGAACACGACGCGAGGAAGTGAAACCTGCTCTTTCGACCGTCTGAAGCCGTCTCGGCCCCGTCGCTCCAGCGTTTCAGGCGCACCAACATCCCCCTCCCCCTTGCGGGGAGGGGTTAGGGGTGGGGGTACAAACAGCAGCTCCTTCCCCCACGTCAGTGGCAGCTCGTCGCCAGCCCGGCGCGCCTCCCGCATCGCCGCGCCTCCTAGTAGCCCAGGAGGAACGGGTTGAACGAGCCGCGACGGAATTTCGTCTCCTTCATCAGAAGGTCGAGGCCGAGACTGCCGACGTCGTCGGCGAACGGGTCGAGCGACACGTCCTTCTGCTGGTTGAAGATCTTTACGTAGCAGCCGCACTCGTCGCAGGTCTCGGCCTTGATCGTGCCGGGGCCGTCCTCGATCTCCTGGTAGCGGATACCCTTAGTTGACGAGCAGATCGCGCACTTGATGCGCACATGATGCCAGAGCGTCCCGCACAGCGCGCAGGAACAAAAGCGCGAACCGCTCGCGTGCGGCCAGTTGACGATCAGGGAACTGACCGGCGGGCCACCGCAGGCCGGGCAGGCGCCATCGCCGACCGGCTTCAGCTCCCGCTCCGGCAGCGTCGAGGCAAGGCGCACGAAGCGCAGCTGCAGGGCGGCGGCGACATAGCCGTATTCCGCCATGCGCTCGACAGGGACGGAATCGGCCATCAGGTCGGTAACGATCGCCGTCAGTTCGGCCTGGGTGGCCTTGCGCACGCTCTCGAGCGCGGCCTGTGCGGCCTTCGGCTTCTGGAGCGTCTCCAGCTTTCCAAACAGCTTCTCGCTCAGCGACAGGAACTCTTCGTCGGGCGTGAAGGCGTTGCGGTCGAGCGGCGGCATGCCGTATTCGAGCGCGCGGTCGAGGCTCGCCTCAGCCGGTGCCTCGGGCTCGGGCAGCTCCTGCGCGAGCTCGTGCTGCGCGCGGGCGATGCCGGCGAGGAAGCCGAGATACGGCCCGATGCCGTCCGGTCCCGACAGGACCTCGAAGCGCTTCGCGCGCCGCTCGAACAGGCGGACAGGGTCCGGCACCCGCGCAATGGGCGGGGTCCTGACTTCGCCGATCTGGGTGACATCTCCCTGGACGGGAATTCTGCGGGGCATTCGGTCCTCCACGAGCCGCACGGGCCACGCGGCATTCTCGGATGAAGATCCGGCGAAGGATTTCGCCGGACCGGATGCTTGCATGTTCAGCGCTTGTCGGCGCTGCTGATCTTCTCGCGCTGGCCATAGGCCGCAAGGGCGCGGAACCACTTGCGGTGATGGCGCCAGGCCCAGCCGCCACTCACCTTGCCGCGGGTCATGGCGCCGAGCGTACCCTGAACCCAGAAGGCTGCATAGACGTGGACGATCCACACGCAGATGATCGCCACAGCGGCCATCGAGTGGATGAGGACGGCGATACGGCGCTGCGGGATCGTCAGCATGCCGGAGAAATATTCCTCCCAGACGCCGAGGCCTGAA
Organism: Aminobacter sp. J44; assembly: GCF_007829415.1. Classification (NCBI taxonomy): domain Bacteria; kingdom Pseudomonadati; phylum Pseudomonadota; class Alphaproteobacteria; order Hyphomicrobiales; family Phyllobacteriaceae; genus Aminobacter; species Aminobacter sp. J44. Next base: position 74,296 of record NZ_VLJG01000002.1, read on the forward strand.
ACGATCAGCGTGATGATCAGGATCGACATCGCCCAGAAGACGAACTTCTGGCCGGCATTGTACTTACCGACTTCGGGCAGCTTTTCCTCGTTGCCCTTGAGCACGTCGCCGATCCGCGCCGTCCACTGCGCGTCCTCGCGCGAGGGCAGGTTCAGCCGGAAGAAGCGGATGAACAGCCCCGCAAACGAGACGAACAGCACGACGCCGATCCACGGATGGATCCAGCGTGTCATCTGCCCGCCGCCGAACAGGCCGGTCAGCCAGTAGAGCGACGGGTGGAACAGCGCGAGGCCGCTGAGTGCGAGCAGGATCAGGCTGATCGCCGTGATCCAGTGGTTGATGCGCGCCCATCGCGTGTAGCGGTTGACCTGGACCTCCGGCCCGACGATCAGCTTATCCCCGCGGTCGATTTCCTTCTTGCTGACCTGCGGTGCGGGACGCGGAGCGCCATGCATCATGGTATCCGTCATGCGCGCGGCTCCCCATCCTGAGGCTCGGCGGCCGGTGCCTGCGCAGCCAGGCGCCTAGCTTCCTCGTCATCCTCGCGGCTGACGCGGTTGCGGCCGGACAGCGCCATGTGAACGACGCCTGCTGCCGCGGCAAAGCCCATCAGCGCAAGACCCGCATATTTGGTCACGCCCTTCCAGGCCTCGACCACCGGCGAGATGCGCGGATTGTCCGGCAGGCCCGCATAGAGCGATGGCCGGTCGGCGTGGTGCAGCACGTACATGACGTGCGTACCGCCAACGCCCGGCGGATCGTAGAGGCCGGCATTGTCGTAGCCGCGAGACTTCAGGTCCTCGATGCGCTTTTCCGCGTGGGCCTTCATCTCCTCCTTGGTGCCGAACACGATCGCCTTTGTCGGGCATGCCTTGGCGCAGGCCGGGCCCTGGCCCACCGCGATGCGGTCGGAGCACAGTGTGCACTTATAGGCGCGGTTGTCAGCCTTGGAGATGCGCGGGATGTTGAACGGGCAACCCTGCACGCAGTAGCCGCAGCCAATGCAGTTCTCGTGGACGAAGTCGACGACGCCGTTCGAGTACTGCACAATAGCGCCCGGCGCCGGGCAAGCCTTAAGGCAGCCCGGATCCGCACAGTGCATGCAGCCATCCTTGCGGATGAGCCACTCGAGATTGCCGGTCTCGTCGTTCACCCACTCGGTGAAGCGCATCAGCGTGAAGGTGTTCGGGGTCAGGTCGTGCGGGTTGTCGTAGACGCCCACATTGACCCCGACTTCCTCGCGCAGGTCGTTCCACTCCAGGCATGCCGACTGACAGGCCTTGCAACCAATGCATTTCGACACATCGATGAGCTTGGCGACCGGCTCGAGCTTGCGTTCCGGCTCCGGCACCTTCGATGCCGACCGCCGGATGTAGTCCTGCGGTCCCATCGTCTGCTGGGTGTCGGGAGCGACAGGCGGATTGACGTTGATGGTCATGGCTCAATCCTCCCCTACGCTGTCGCCGGTCCGTCGGACCGCTCGATGTTGACAAGGAACGCCTTGAACTCCGGGGTCTCGATGTTCGCGTCGCCCACGAACGGGGTCAGCGTGTTCGGGCCCCAGCCATTCTTGGCCGCGCCGGTGAAGCCCCAGTGCAGCGGAATGCCGACGATGTGCACCGGCTTTCCGTCGCAAACGAGGGGCTGGATGCGCTTGGTGACGACCGCCTTGGCGTGGACGGAACCACGCTTGTTCCAGACCCGGCACCAGCCGCCCTTCTCGATGCCCTTCTCCGCCGCGAGCTCTTCCGAGATCTCGACGAAGAATTCCGGCTGGAGAACGGCGTTCACCCAGACGTGCTTCGTCCAGTAGTGGAAGTGCTCAGTGAGACGGTAGGAGGTCGCCGCGTACGGGAACTCCGCCGCATCGCCGAACTCCTCGCGGTCGCTGGCAAAGACGCGGGCAACCGGGTTGCCGCGGATCGCCGGGGCGACGACGTTGGCGACGGGCGACTCGAACGGCTCGTAGTGCGCCGGGAACGGTCCGTCACGCATCATGCCGCGGGTGAACAGTCGCGACTGTCCCTCCGGGTTCATGATGAACGGCCCGACTTCGCGTGGATTCGCCGTCACGGCGATATCCGGCACGTCATAGCCGACCCACTTCTCTCCGTTCCACTCGATCAGCTTGCGGGACGGATCCCAGGGCTTGCCGTCAAGGTCGCAGGAAGCGCGGTTGTACAGGATGCGCCGGTTCGCCGGCCACGAGAACGCCCAGTTGGAATAGGCGCCGGTGGCATCCGGGTCATTATTGTCCCGGCGGGCCATCATGTTGCCGTCCTCGGTGTAGCAGCCGGAATAGATCCAGCAGCCGCAGGCGGTCGAACCGTCGGCGCGCAGCGTGCCGAAGTTCGGAACCTGCTTGCCCGCCTCCAGCACCACCTTGGTCGGATCGTTCGGGTCGCGCAAATCGGCCACCGCATAGCCGTTGAGCTCGCGGGCGAGCTCATCCGGTGAAGGCTCGTCCGGATTGGCGTATGGCCAGGTCAGGTTGAGGATCGGATCGGGGAACTTGCCGCCTTCTTCCTGGTACATCTTCTTCAGCCGCAGGTGCAGCTGCGCCATGATCCAGGTGTCGGCCTTCGCGTCGCCCGGCGGGTTCTGTGCAGCCCAGTGCCACTGCAGCCAGCGGCCGGAGTTGACCAGCGCGCCCTCGTCCTCGGCGAAGCAGGTGGACGGAAGCTGGTAGACCTCGGTCTGGATCGACGCCGTGTCGACGTCGTTGTGGGTGCCGTGGTTTTCCCAGAACCGGGCCGTCTCCGTCTCCAGCGGATCCATGATGACCAGGTACTTCAGCTTCGACAGCGACCGGGTCAGCTTCCCGCGGTTCGGGAAGGCAAGGAGCGGATTGAAGCCCTGGCAGAAGTAGCCGAACATCTGCCCCTGATCCATCATCTCGAAGGCCCGCAGGACGTCGTAGGACGCCACGTCGAGCTTCGGCAGGAAGTGATACGCGAAGTCGTTTTCCGGCGTCGCTGCCGAGCCCCACATCGCCTTCATGAAGGAGACGAAGAACTTCGGATAGTTCTGCCAGTAGCTCATCTGGTTCGGCCGAAGCGGCTTGAACCCGCGCGAGCCGATGTAGGTCGCGTAGTCGACTTCCCGTTCGGTCGGGATGTTGAGGTATCCCGGGATCAGGTTCGACATCAGGCCGATGTCGGTGAGGCCCTGGATGTTGGAGTGACCGCGCAGCGCGTTCATGCCGCCGCCACGGACGCCGATATTGCCAAGAATCAGCTGCAGCATCGCCATCGAGCGGATGTTCTGCGAACCCTTGGAATGCTGCGTCCAGCCCAGCGCGTACATCGACGTCATGGTCTTGTCAGGCGTCGAGCACTCCGAGATCATCTCGGCCACCTTCAGGAACTTGTCCTTAGGCGTGCCGCAGATGCGCTCCACCATCTCCGGCGTGTAGACGGAAACGTGCTTCTTCAGCAGGTTCCACACGCAGCGGGGATTCTGCAGCGTCTCGTCGGTGACGACATAGCCGTCCTCGCCGATCTCGTAGTCCCACGTCGAGCGGTCGTAGTCCCGCTTTTCCGAGTCATAGCCGGTGAAGAGGCCGTCCTTGTAGTCGAACCCTTCCTTGACGATGTAGGCGGCGTTGGTGAACGCGCGGACGTAGTCCCACTGCACCTTGTCGTTGTCGATGCAGTACTTGATGACGCCGAGCAGGAACGCGATGTCCGTGCCCTGACGGATCGGCGCGTAGTAGTCGGCAACCGACGCCGAGCGCGTGAAGCGCGGATCGACGACGATGAGCTTTGCGCCACGGTTGGCCTTGGCCTCCGTGACCCACTTGAAACCACAGGGATGTGCTTCGGCGGCATTGCCGCCCATGATGATCACCAAATCCGTGTTACGGATATCCGTCCACGAATTCGTCATTGCACCACGACCAAAAGTTGGGCCCAGACTGGACACCGTGGGGCCGTGTCAGACTCTCGCTTGGTTGTCGAAAGCCACCATGCCGGTTGAACGGACAACCTTGTACGTGAGCCAGGCTGTCTCGTTGGTCGTCGCCGATGCGGCGAGGAACCCGGTCGAAGTCCAGCGATTCACCGGAACGCCATCCATGTTGCGTTCGATGAGGTTCGCGTCGCGGTCTTCCTTCATGTGCCGCGCGATCTCGTCGAGGGCCTGCTCCCAGGAAATCTCCTCGAACTTGTTGGAGCCCGGACGACGGACCTTTGGCTTGGTCAGGCGTGTTTCCGACTTGATGAAGTCCAGCAGCGCCGCGCCCTTCGGGCAGAGCGTACCGCGGTTGGTCGGATGGTCTACGTCGCCCTCGAGGTGGACCGCCTCAGCGGTGCCCTGGGTGATGTCACCCTTCGAATAGATGATGACGCCGCAAGCCACCGAGCAGTACGGGCAGGTGTTGCGGGTTTCCGTCGTCCCTGCAAGCTTGTAGGGCCTCAGGCCTTCAACAAATGCGGCTTCCGCTTCCCCAAAACCGAAAGCGCCGATCGTTGTTGCTGCAACGCCCGCGCCCGCGCCTTTCAGAAAACTTCGCCGAGAGATTTCCATATTCATCAGAACCTCCCTGCAAAAGGGTTTCAGACTGGAATTCACCAGACTCTGGGAGGATGCTACCTGCGCAATCCGGGTCTGTCAAAAGACCTGTCAAGTCATAAAACATGATCTTATTACTCATGTTACCTGATGCGGACTCCTGTTACCGACATTTCTCAGTATAGTGTTCCGGCATTAGTGAAAAACTTCGAGGTCGACAGATGGACAAACCGACGGAAAAGCCGCGCCTCACAAGTCTTGCACACGGCGGAGGCTGCGGATGCAAGCTGGCGCCTGCGGTGCTGCAGGATCTGCTTAGCGAGATGCCGCAGGCGGGGCCGTTTGCGAACCTTCTTGTCGGCACGGAGACCGCCGACGACGCCGCCGTCTGGGACCTCGACGGAACCACCTCGATCATCGCCACCACCGACTTCTTCATGCCGATGGTCGACGATCCGCACACCTTCGGCCGCATCGCCGCGACCAACGCGATCTCCGACGTCTACGCCATGGGCGGCAAGCCGATCTTCGCACTCGCCATTGTCGGCATGCCGATCGACAAGATGGACCCGGCCGACATCCGCCAGATCCTGGCCGGCGGCGCTTCCATCTGCGCCGAAGCCGGCATCCCCGTCGCTGGCGGCCACTCGATCGACTGCCCGGAGCCCGTCTACGGTCTTGCGGTCATCGGCTCCTGCCCGACCGCGCAGGTGAAGCGCAACTCGCATGCGCGCGCAGGCGATGCCCTCATCCTCACCAAGGGGCTCGGCATCGGCATCTATTCCTCAGCGATCAAGAAGGACCAAATTTCCTACTCGGCCTATGAGGAAATGGTCGCCTCGACCACGCTGCTCAACAAGATCGGCGCCGAGCTTGCGGCACACCCGGCTGTCAGCGCCATGACCGATGTCACCGGCTTCGGCATCCTGGGCCACTCGCTCGAAATGGCGCGGGGCGCAGGCCTGACCGTGAAGCTCGACCTCGCCTCGCTTCCGCTTCTCAGCGAGGCGGAGGCACTCGCGCAAAATGGCTGCGTGACGGGCGCCTCGCACCGCAACTGGAAGAGCTATGGCGAAAGCGTCGTCCTGCCGGAGGGCCTTGAGGACTGGCGCCGCCACATCCTGACCGACCCGCAGACCTCCGGCGGCCTGCTGGTGGCGGTCGCGGCGAATGAGGCGGAGAACCTTGTTCGTCATATCCGCGACAACGGCTATCCGCGCGCCTCCATCGTCGGCCGCATAGAACATGGGCCCGCGCAGGTGGTGGTCGAGTAGCCTTAGTTCCGGCCGGACCGTCCTACGCAACGAAATCGCGCTTCATCTGTTCTTGCCTCAACCATGATGGAGGTAATGATGAAGCGCATGCTCTTCGCCCTGCCGCTGGCAGGAGCCATGATGACCGCGCCGATTGCCTGGGCGCAGACCACCACAGCTCCGGTGCAGCAGGATGCCCCGGCAGCCGCACCAGCGCAGCAGCCCGCTGGCTCCGAGGCGCCGGCGGCCAAGGATGTGGCTCCGGAAACCCAGTCCAGGCGCACCGACTGCGTCGACACCGGCGCAGCCCCTTCCGGCAGCACTGACGATCTCGCCAGCTCGCTGGATGCCACAACATCTGCAAGCACCAGCGCGAGTGCCGATGCGACGGCACCAGACAGCAATGTCGCGTCAGCCGAAGCAGAAACAAGCACTGCGGGATCAGCTTCAGACACCTCCACCGCCAGCTCCGGCACGGACAGCAGCGAGGAATCTGGCGAAGTCGCCGCGGCCAACGGCCCCTCCGCTTCCGAGACCCAGCCGGTTCAGGGAGCTGATTCGGGGACCGCGCCCGGCGGTTCGGGCTCCAGCGGCTGGACAGGAGGAACCGGCGGCTCCTTCATTGGCACCAATCAGACGGAGCCGATCGAAACCTCGCCGCAGCAGGAACATCCCGCCGTCGCCACGGGCCTTGACCCCATCACGGGCGAGACAGCTGTGGAAGGCCCCCAGTCCCCTCCCCCACCGCTGGATGAGGCGAATCCGGGCGACGTCGCCAGCGCACAGACGGAGTGCTGAGCGCCGAGTTTCCGCTGCTGCCGGTTGATGACTGTCAACGCCGCCAGACAACTTCGGCTGTAATCTCCCCCACCCTCCGGCACCCGGTCAGCGCCATCGCGACCTCGAACTCGGCGCGGAGGAGCGTGAGGAGGTGAAGAACGCCGACGGCGCCGCCGACGGCGAGCGCATGGAGGATCGGCGCCCCGATCATGACGGCATCAGCGCCAAGGGCCAAAGCCTTGAGCATATCGGTGCCGCGGCGAATGCCGCCGTCGACGATCACTGGCACACGGCGCTGAACCTGCGTCGCAACCCGCTCCAACATGTCGAGGCTTGCAGGCAGCGTGTCCAGCGTGCGCCCGCCATGGTTCGAGACCACAATCCCGTCGACACCGCAGGCAATTGCCCGCTCGGCATCGTCCGGGTGCGGAATTCCCTTGAGCAGCAGCGGTAGCGAGGTTTCTGAGCGCAGCCATTCAATGTCGGCCCAGCTCGGCGCGCGGTCGAGCAGCCCCTTGAATACCGGGCTCTCGCCGGGTCCCGCATGCGAGACCGGCCCCGCCATGCCGTCCAGATTTACCGCCCGCACATGCGGCGGCAGGCGAAATCCCGCGCGCTGCTCGTCGTTGCGCACGCCGTTGACCGGGGCATCGACCGTGACCATCAGCGCCTTGTAGCCGGCAGCCTCGGCGCGGCGCACCAGCCGCAGCGTGTCGTCGCGACTCTGCTGCATGTAGAGCTGGAAGAGGAGCGTCGTCTGCGACGCCGCCGCGATCTCCTCGAGGCTGACGCTCGCCTGGCAGCTGACGGTCATCCATGTCTTTGCCGCGCTCGCGCCGATGACCGTTGCGCGCTCGCCGTCCGGATGCACCAGCATCTGAAACGCCGCCGGGGCCACGATGAGCGGCATGTCGAGCGGCATGCCGAACAGTTCCGTCGCCGTGGTGGCGCCGCTCATGTCGGCAAGTACACGGCCAGACAGCGCAAGGCGGTCGAAAGCCTCGCGGTTCCAGCGCTTCGTGATGCCGTCGGCGCCGGCGCCGGAGATGTAGGCCCACACGTCGGCGGGCAGCCGCGCTCTGGCATGCCGCTCGTAGTCGAAGGCCGAGACGACATCGGGCGGGATCGGACTGCCGGCTTGCGAGGCCATCAGGTCTCCGACCAGTGGCGGATCAGGTTGTGGTAATGCGCCGCAAGGCTCACCACAGCCGGATCGTCGTCCGGCAGCTTCTGGCGGATGCTGATGATCGACATGTCGAGATCATAGAGCATGTGGCGGCGCCAGTCGTCCTTGACGAGCGACTGTGTCCAGAAGAACGAGGCCCAGCGGCTGCCGCGGGTGACCGGATTGACCGAGTGCAGGCTTGTCGCGGGGTAGACGACCATGTGGCCGGCCGGCAGCTTGACGGTATGAATGCCGTAGGTGTCGTGCACGACGAGCTCGCCGCCGTCATAGTCTTCCGGGGGGGTGAGAAACAGCGTCGAGGAGACGTCAGTGCGGATGCGCTTTCCCGTGCCCGGAATGATGCGGATCGAGCCGTCGACATGCGCGCCGAAGGTCATGCCCTCGTCGTAGCGGTTGAACATCGGSGGCAGCACATGCAGCGGCAGCGCCGCCGAGGAGAAGGTCGGGTTGCGGCTCAGCGCTCGCAGAACGATCTGGCTCAGCTCGCGCGCAGCCTCCGAATCGACCGGCACCTGCAGGTTCTTCTTCACCAGCGCCGCCTGGTCGCCCGCGGTGGTGCGTCCGTCAACCCAGTCGGTCCCCTCGAGAACCTGGCGGACATAGGCGAGTTCCGCCGGCGTCAGGACATCGGGAATAGTGACAAGCATGACCAGTCTCCAAAGCTGTCGCGGCGTATATAAAGCAGAATTGCCGGGAATGGCCCGGCAATTCCTTGATCAGGTTCAGCGGGTCAGAACTTGGCGCCGACCGTCAGCACGAAGGTCCTGGCGGGCTCGACGATCGCGCGGTTGTTGTGGCTGCCGTTGTAGTTCACGCGGTTGGTGAGGTTGTAGGCATTCAGCGCGACGTTGAAGTTCTTGTACTCGTACGAGACAAACGCATCGAGCGAGAAGCTCTCCGGCACGATCGCCGAGTTGGCGGAGTTCGTATAGTACTCGTCGCGGTAGGTGATGCCGCCACCGATATCGAGCTTGCCCTCGATGTCGAGGTGCTTGGTCAGCTCATAGCTGGTCCACAGCGACACCGCGTTTTCCGGCGAGTTCGCGACCCGGTTGCCGACATTTTCAGCCGTGGTCGAGGTCAGGATCTCGCTGTCGAGGCGCGAGTAGGAGACCCCAACCGTCCACGCATCCGTCGGACGTCCCGATACCCCAATTTCGAAGCCGCGCACCCGCTGCTTCTCGCCCGTCTCGACGAGGTCGCCGGTGGTCGGGTCGGTGTAGTAGGCATTGCTCTTGGTCACCTGGAACAGCGCGCCATTGATGCCGAGCATGCCGTCGAACAGGTTGATCTTGCCGCCGACTTCATAGAGGTCGCTGGTTTCCGGCTCGAGGCTCGGCTGGTTGCCGAGCGGGTTCGCAGCGTTGGCGACGAACTGTCCGGGAGGCGTAAAGGAACGCGCCCAGGAGACGTAGTAGGTCTGGTCGGGCGTCGGCTCCCAGATGAAGGCGAGCTTCGGCGACAGCGTGCTCGTCGTCTCCTCGAGCGAGGCGGTCGCTGTGTCGTAGCTCGCCTTGTAGTGATCCCAGCGCACGCCGCCGAGCACCGAGACTTCCGGCGTGAACCAGACGCGGTCGCTCGCGAAGAGGCCGACACTGGTGCCGGTCGACTTGCGGTCGTTGGCAGGATTGCGGGTCACCGTGTACGGCAGGTAATACGTCGCGCCGGGGTTGTAGAGGTTGACCAGCGTCGCGTCCTTGCCACTGACGGAATACGCCTTGCGTTCGTTGTCCTGGTAGAACACGTCGAGGCCGAAGACGAGCTCATGACGCAGCGCCCCGGTCTCGAACTTCGCCACGCCGGTGGTGATGTTCTGGATTCCCCACGAGTTCTGCTTGAAGGTCGGGTTGCCGCCGCCGTAGTTCGACAGGAAGGCCGGCAGGCCTGCCTGGATCTCGCTTCCCGTCGCGGTGGTGCCCGGAATGCTCGTCGCGAAGTCGCGATCGTATACCGACAGGCGCGTGTCGTTGTAGAGCGTCAGGTTCTCGTTGGCGTCCCACTTCAGCTTCGAGGTCAGCACGTGCGTGTTGAACACGTCGTGATCCTGCTCCTTGCCGTAGAAAACCGAGCGCGGCACGCCGAACTCGGTGACCGGACGGGACGGGTTGTCCTTCGAAGCCGTGCCCGAGAACGGGACCATCGGAACGCCTGCGTCTGGCTTGCGTTCGCCGCGCTGGTACATGTAGCTGAGGTCCCAGGTCAGGTCCTCGCCGATGCCGAAGGCAGCCGCCCCGAGGAAGCCCGCCGAATTCGAATAGACGTGGTCGCGGCCGGCGAGATCCTGCCAGCGGCCGGTCGCCACCGCGCGGACCGCAGTCGTCTCGTTGATTTCCTTGTTCACGTCGACGACGACGCGGCCGAACGGGCCGTTACCCGCCTGGCCCTCGATGCTGTACTCGTCGCCAAGATGTGCGCGCTTCGTGGTGGTGTTGATCGCGCCGCCGGTGGTGCCCATGCCGAAGTTTTCCGACGAGGGGCCCTTGAACACCTGGACTGATTCAAAGGCGAAGCTGTCACGGACATAGACGCCGAAGTCGCGCAGGCCGTCGTTGTAGATGTCGCCCTTGGCCTCGAAGCCGCGGATGCGGAACTGGTCGCCGTTGAGGCCGCCATTGCCTTCGCCCGCACCCATGGTGATGCCTGGGACGTTCTTGAGCGCCTGCTCCAGCGTCTGGACCCGCTGCTGCTCGAGCGTCTCCTTGGAGATCACGTTGACGACCTGCGGGGTGTCCTTGACGGTACCCTGGATGCGGCCGAGATTGGTTTCCTGCTCGTTGGCGTTCGCCGGACCCGCTCCGCCCTCGACCGTGATCGTGCCAAGCTCGGTGACACCCTGCGCGCCCTGCTCCTGTGCAAAGGAAGGACCGGTGAGCGCCGCCGACACCGCAATGACTGGCAGCAGCCCCAAAGTTGTCCTGACTGCGGGCGATGCGTCAGTTCTCTCGTCCTTGAAATTCACGCTCACGTGGAGACTCCCTCATGTCGTCCGGCCGCGTCGCGCGACCGTAAAATTCTGGATGCCAGGCAGGTCTGGAAGACGCTGCCAGAGCCGTCAGATGCGACGTACTAAAACATGAGTAATTGAGTCAACCTTTTTTCTGCCGCTTTCACCGACAGTCGCGCGAGCGGCTGAAGCCCGGCGGCAGGGACGCAGCCAGGTGAAGGATCTTGCGTGTCCGAGAAGCCTACTTTGCCGCGAATTCCAGCGCGGGCTTCAGCGAAGCAGGCAGCGTTGCGGCATGGCCGGCGCCGGCAAAGATCTTGTGCGTGATGCTGATGCCAGGACGCTCGCCAAGGCGGCGGATCATTTCGAGCGTGTGCGGAGCAGGCCCATCCCAGTGAGGGCCTTCGGGGCTTGAGCGACGTTCGCTGTCGCCAAGCATGACAAGAATCTCCGCTTTTCCTAGCGCGTCAGGGGCAATATCCGCTTCACGCTTCAAAAGCAGCTTGTCCTCCCACCACAGCGAGGGGCTGACAGGAACGTAGCGATCGAAATGGCCCGGCCGGGTAAACAGCGTGTGCAGCACGCACATGCCGGCAAGGGAGTGTCCCCAGATCGCGCGGCAGGCAACCGCGAACGGCAGCTCCGCTTCCGCCTGCGGCATAAGCTCCGAGATCAGCCGCCCCACGAACAGCGAAGCACCGCCGACCATGCGCTCCGGGCGCTGCGGATCGGGCTGCGGGTCGTTCTCATTGCGCGGCGGCGTGTAATCGAGCGAACGCGCGGAACGGTCAAAGCGCAGCGGCGTGTCGTAGCCGATGCCGACGAGCGCGAGGCCCGGCACGAGCGCAAGCAGTTCCGGCGTCAGCGCGTCGAAGGCCGCGTTGCCGTCCAGCATGTAGAGGACGTGGGCTTGTGCAGCCGCGTTCTGATCGCGCGGAACCGCCAAGAAAAGCTGGTAGCGTCGCCCGTCGCGGCAATCGATGAGCTTCCGCGACAGTGCATGCGTCGGCACGCCCCCCTCGAAGATCGCGAGCCTTGCCTCTTCCGGCGGCAGCTTGGCGGCGGGCGAAACGGGTGCGGAAGGCGTATTCATCGAGACTGCTCAAACTTGACGGGGAATTTCATGTATCTCATAAGCGGGCGCCCGGTCCATACGCGGCCAGGGGCGCGACGGCGCTGAAGGCCGGCAATCGGGAAACCCGCGTGGCAGACAGAAGTGCACAGTTTCCGCATCTTGCGGAGTATGACCGGCTGGTACGCCGACGCATTGCCATCATGGCCGTGCTCGCGATCGGGGCGGTGCTCGCGTTTCTCGCCGACATTGCGATTGGCCCTTCGAGCCTGACGGCCATGGAAGCCGTGCGCGGCGTTCTCTTTCCTTCCGAACTCTCCGGCCCCAGGCAGATCATCGTTTGGGATGTGCGCCTGCCGCAGGCGGTGATGGCATTGCTTGTCGGCGCGGCCCTCTCGCTTGCCGGCGCCGAGATGCAGACCATCCTCAACAACCCGCTTGCCAGCCCCTTTACGCTGGGCGTTTCCTCGGCGGCCTCGCTGGGTGCGGCGCTCGCCATCGTTCTCGGGATCGGCTGGCCGGGCATCGACATCACCTGGCTGATCTCGGCCAATGCCTTCATCTTCGCCTTCGGCTCGGTGCTCCTCCTGCAGGCATTGTCGCGGCTGCGCGGCACCAGCCCCGAAACACTGGTCCTGTTCGGCATCGCGATGGTGTTCACCTTCAACGCGCTGGTTGCCGTCATCCAGTTCATCGCCTCGCAGGAAGCGCTGCAGCAGCTTGTTTTCTGGAGCATGGGCAGCCTGTCGCGGGCCTCATGGGACAAGATCGCGATCCTTGCGCTGATCATCGTCCTCGTCGGCCCGTTCTCGCTAAGCGCCTCCTGGCCGATGACGGCGCTACGCCTCGGCGAGGATCGCGCCCGCAGCTTCGGCATCAACGTGCCGCGCCTGCGCTTCATGGCGCTGCTGCGCGTTGCCATCTTCGCCGGCGTCTCTGTCGCCTTCGTCGGCACCATCGGCTTCATCGGCCTCGTTGGTCCGCACATCGCCCGCCTGCTCGTCGGCGAGGACCATCGCTTCTTCCTGCCGACGGCAATGCTCTCTGGCGCGCTCGTCATGTCACTGTCGTCGGTGGTCGCCAAGTCCATCGTGCCGGGCGCGATTCTGCCCGTCGGCATCGTCACCGCGCTGATCGGCGTGCCCTTCTTCGTTGCGCTCATCTTCTTCCGGAGGGAGCGCACGTGACCCAGACGACGCAGCTTCTCAAGGTCTCGAACCTCTCCGTTGGCTATGCCAAACGGAAAGTCATCGACGATCTCACGCTCGCGCCGTTCGAGCCAGGCACGCTGACCGCACTCGTTGGCCCGAACGCGGCCGGCAAGTCGACACTGCTGCGCGGCCTTGCCGGCCTGCAGCGCGCGACCGGCGCCATCCACCTCGGCGACCTCGATCTCCTGCGCCTGCCGCTACCTGAATATTCCAGGCATGTCGGCTACATGCCGCAGTCACTGCCGCAGCGCGTCGCGCTGACTGTCTACGAGGCAATGCTAAGCGCGCTGCGCACCTCGCACGGCAGCTCCTCGCCGGCAGACGCCCGCCACATCGCCATGGCGACGCTGGAACGCCTTGGCATCGCCGATCTCGCCATGCGCGGCCTCGATGAATTGTCCGGCGGCCAGCGCCAGCTTGCCAGCCTCGCGCAGGCAATCGCCCGCCGTCCCTCCGTGCTGCTCCTCGATGAGCCGACGAGCGCGCTCGACCTTGCCCACCAGCACCGTGTGATGAGCGCGGTGCAGGAGCTTGGCCGCGAGCGCGGCACCATCACCATCGTCGTCCTGCACGACATCGCCCTGGCCGCCCGCTGGTGCGAGCGCATCCTCGTCCTGTCGCCGCGCGGGCTTGCAGCCGACGCCGAGCCGAAGATCGCGATCACGCCGGACACGCTTGCCAGCGTCTATGGCGTCCAGGCCCGCGTCGAACACTGCAGCCGCGGCTTCGTCCAGGTCATGGTCGACGGCATCGTCTGCGACCGCGGCATCTGATCCTGAAAGGAATGTCCATGAACAGCACCGAGCCCGCCCGCGGTGGCAAGGCCAACCTACGCGACTGGACCCTTCGCGTCGTCGCCGGCCGCGACGTCGAGCCCAACATGCGCCGGGTGACCTTCACCTGCGACGACATCACGGAGTTCAGCTACCAGCCCGGCCAGGCCATCGTCTTCTTCCTGACGCTGCCGAACGGCGAGACGGGCCGGCGCCACTACACGATCCGCTCGTTCCACCGCAGCGCCGGCACATTTGACGTTGATTTCTTCAAGCACGGCTCGTCGCCCGCGACGAACTGGGCGCGGTTGGCACAGCCCGGCGACGCGATCGTCGCGAGAGGCCCTCGCGGCAAGACGACGTTCGACCCGGCCGCCGACTGGCACCTGATGACCGGCGACGAGACCTGCATCCCGGCCTTCGCGCACATTCTCGAGACGATGCCCGAGGGCGCGCGCGCCTTCGTCTTCCTCGAGACATCCGGTCCGGAGGGCGAGATAGCCATCGAGACAAAGGCGAATGCCGAGATCCGCTGGTTGCACCGCAACGGTGCCGCTGCTGGCCCGAGCGACCTGATGTTCAAGTCGGTTGAAGCGTTCGAGCTGCCAGCAGGTAACGGCCGTGCGCTCATCATCGGCGAGACCAGCAATGTGCGCCGCCAGCGCCACGCACTGATTGCCCGCGGTATGTCCCGCGAACAGGTCTCTTCCGAAGGCTATTGGCGACCGGACCGCGTCGGCGGTCACGACCACGTGGACGACTGAGCCTTACGGCTTCAGCGCAATCCAGTTGATGTCCACGAGTGGCACCGCGAGGAACTGCTCGTTGAGGAGCTTCATCGTCTCTTCCGGCTTGATATCGGAAAAGAGGTCGGGACGGATCCAGGACGCCAGCGTCTCGATCGTCAGGATGTCGAGCGGCGAGTTGAGCAGCTGGTGCGCGAGGCCGTAAGCCCGGCCTTCCCGCACCGCCTTCAGGCCTGAAATGCCCGGACGCGCCACGACGCGCTCCAGCGTCGAGCGTACGGTCGCCTCGTCATAGCCGGGTCCGATCAGCAGGCCCTGCGTGCCTTCCATGTGCGGCCCGCCCGTCGCGATATAGACGTCGGGGTCCGATTCAATGACATATTCGAGGTTGAGAACGCCGGTAATGCCCTGGATCACGTCGGCGCCGATATTTTCGCCGCCCGCGAGCGCGATGTAGTCGCCGATATTGCCCTTGCCCGGAGAGGCGCAGCACTCTTCGGTGCGAGCGGCATGCGGCTCCAGCATCACTTTCGGGCGCGCGGCGCTGTCAGCCGCCAACCTTTCCTTGATCATTTCGATCCGATCGCTGCGCAGCTTGATGAAGGCCTCGGCCTGCTCCTCGCGGCCGGTCACGGCGCCGAGCAGCCGGAAGCTATTCTCCGAATTCTCGAGCGGGTGGTTGAAGAAGTCGATGATCGCGACCGGAATGCCGGCCCGCTCGATCTGGTCGATCTCGACCTCCGAAGGCTGCGACTGCAGCGAGAAGATAGCGAGATCGGGCTCTGCGGCGAGCACCTGCTCGACCGAGAAATTGCCGGCCGAGCTCGACGTCTGTTTCAGATTCTCGATCGCTGGGAACTTCTCGACATAGCGCTTGTAGGTGTCCGGGCCGATGCGGTGGATGTCCTTCGGCCATGCAGACAAGACGCTCACCGGATCAGGATGGATCAGCGACAGCGCGATCAGGTAGCGGCCGTCATCGATCAGGATGCGTTTGGCACGCTCTTCAAGCCGCACCTCGCGACCAGCAACATCGTTGACAGCAATCTCCGCGAAGGCCGGGGCCGCAAAAAGCCCCGCGATCATCAGCGCAACGGCACCGATGCTGCGACTGAGGGAGAAGATGGACATCACTTTCATTCCTTATGTGCGCGCCGGGATCATGCGCCGGATCAGTCCGTCGCGGCGAATGAATTGGTGCCAGACCGCTGCCGCAACATGCAGCACGATGATCGCCGCGATCACGTTGACCAGCGCCATGTGCAGCCCGTGCGGCCAGCGGCCAAGGCTCTTCCCGAAGGCGGTGATGGTGAGGAGCCCCAGCGCCGGCTGGATGAGGATCGCCAGGTAGAGGAGGCCGTGCACGACCTTCGACGCGATCACCATTGCCCGCGACATGCTGCGCGGCAGCGGCGGCGCCACGTGCGTCAGGCGCCAGACGACACGGATCAGCGCAAGAACCAGCACGATCGTGCCGACGATGATGTGAATCCGGAACAGCACCATGCGCGGGTCGCTGCCGCGCTCGAAATTGCCCCATACCCAGCCGGTGGTGAACTGGATGAGGACTGCAAGGGCCACCAGCCAGTGCAGCCAGATTGACACCCTGTCGTAGCTATCTGTCTTCATGGGCGACCCGAACCTGCGATCTAATCTCAGCAGTGACCTACCCCAACATGCTCGACATTGCGAGATTGTAAGTTGACTTTTTGAGTCTCGTTTATATTGCTCGCGCCAGTAGCGCATGGCGCGCTGTGAACGGCGGGACGAACGTACCTATCCGAGGAGGAGACAGGGAACGTTCTGCGTAACGTGGTCGGTCCGGACCGGGGGATTGCTCGGACCGTCAGGAAACGCGAGGCATGATGACTTCTGACTTTGATCGCAAGGCGCGGGATGTGTTCCGTCTGCTCACACCCTCCGACAGCTTCACCGCCGCGGGCATCCGCAGCGAGCTTGAACGCGGCGATGCCACCACGCTTGGGGCGCGCGTCGCTTCCTTCTTCGCCTCGACGCAGGCCGGCGCCGACCGTCTCGTCGGCGCCATGCCGTTCGACCSCGCCCSCCACGACTATCTCTACCAGCCCGAGACGATCGCGCATGGCGCCACCCTTCCGCCCCGCGCGGCCCGCGCCGGCGACGTCTGCTCACAGCAGTGGGCCGTCTCGGCCGAGCCTCCGGCTGAAAATTATGGCCGTGCCGTCAGCCGCGCGCTGGAGATGATGGAGACCTCGAAGGCCTTGGCCGAGCCGCTGCGCAAGGTCGTGCTTTCGCGCAGCCTTGCCGTCCGCGCCCCACAGCCGGTCGACCTCGACGCGCTGATGCAGCACCTCGCGCAGGACCGCTCGATCAACGCCTTCCAAACGCCGCTGCCGGGAGGTTCCGCCGCGCTGGTCGGTGCCACGCCGGAACTGCTCGTCTCACGCAAGGGCCGTCAGGTCGTCTCGCATCCGCTCGCGGGATCGGCCCGTCGCTATGCCGATCCGGTGCGCGACCGCGAGTCGGCAAAGTGGTTGGAAAGTTCAGACAAGAATCGCCGCGAACACCGTGAGGTGATCGAGGCGATCACCGACCTGCTTTCGCCCTACTGCACCGACATCGCGATCCCGGACGGCACGACGCTGCGCACCACCGCCACGATGTGGCACCTCGGCACCCGCATCACTGCGACCCTCAAGGACGAGGAGATCAGCGCGGCCGAGCTCGCCGCCGTGCTGCACCCGACCCCGGCCGTCTGCGGCATGCCGCGCCTTGCCTCGGCGAAGGCAATCACTGAACTCGAGGAGTACGATCGCGGCTTCTATGCCGGTGCTGTCGGCTGGGTGGATCGCAAGGGCGACGGCGAATGGTACGTCGCGCTACGTTGCGCCGAGGTGGACGGCTGCAACGTGCGCCTGTATTCGGGTGCCGGCATCGTTCCCGGCTCCGAGCCGGAAGCGGAGATTGATGAGACTTCCGCCAAGTTCCTCGCCATGCTGACGGCGCTGGGCATCGACGAGAGCGGACGTCCGCTGAGGGAGATCGCAGCATGATTCCGCTGCAGCAGATTTGGCCTGAGGAATTCGCGCAGCGCTATCGCGAGCGCGGCTACTGGCGGGGCGAAACCTTCCCCGGTTTCCTGCGCGAGCGCGCTCAGCAGTTCCCTGACCGCGTCGCCGTCACCGGTGGCGACGGCACCAGCTGGACCTATGGGGAGCTGTTCGCGCGCGCGGAAGTGAATGCCGCCGGCTTCCTTGCCCTCGGCCTCAAGCGCGGCGATCGCGTCGTCGTCCAGCTCGGCAACATTCCGGAATTCCTTTCCGTAGTTTGCGGCCTGTTCGTTGCCGGCCTCATCCCGGTCTACGCCCTGCCGGCGCATCGCCTGACCGAGATCGTCCACTTCGCGCAGAAGTCAGAAGCTGCCGCCTATGTCATCGCCGAGCGCTATGACAATTTCGACTACCGCGCGCTCGCCCGCGAGGTGGTCGCCGCGGTTCCTGCGGTGAAGCACGTCGTCGTGGTCGGCAACGCCGAGGAGTTCATCCCGCTCGACAGTTTCGAGGCAGACCGTTCGCTGCTCCCGGCCGACCCGTCGCCGTCGTCGGTGGCGTTCCTGCAGATCTCCGGCGGCAGCACGGGCCTGTCGAAGCTCATCCCGCGCACGCACGACGACTACATCTACTCGTTCCGTGCCAGCGCCGAGATCTGCGGCCTTGACGAAAACAGCGTCTACATGGCGGCGCTGCCGGTGGCGCATAATTTCCCGATGTCGTCGCCCGGCGTGTTCGGCGCTCTCTATGCCGGCTCGCGCGTCGTCATGTGCCCGTCGCCGAGCCCGGAGACGGCATTTGCGCTGATCGAGCGCGAGAAGGTGACGATCACCGGACTCGTTCCGCCGCTGGCGCTTCTCTGGATGCAGGCCGCGCCGAAGACGAGCCACGACCTCTCCAGCCTGCAGGTGCTGCAGGTTGGCGGCGCCAAGTTCATGCCCGAGGCGGCGCGCCGTGTGCGCGACACGCTCGGCTGCAAGCTGCAGCAGGTGTTCGGCATGGCCGAGGGCCTCGTCAACTACACCCGCCTCGATGATCCGTACGAAATCATCGTCGAAACGCAGGGCCGTCCGATCAGCTCGGATGACGAAGTGCTGATCGTCGACGATCAGGGCAATCCGGTGCCGGAAGGCGAGCCGGGCAACCTGCTCGCGCGCGGGCCTTACACGATCCGCGCCTACCACAACGACCCCGGCGCCAATGCCCGCTCCTTCACCGAGGATGGCTTCTACCGCACCGGCGACGTGGTGAAGCGCACGCCCGAGGGTTACCTCATCGTCCAGGGCCGCGCGACCGACCACATCAACCGCGCCGGCGAGAAGATCTCGGCGGAGGAGATCGAGGATCACCTGCTCGCCCACCCGAACGTCTTCGACGCGGCGGTGGTGTCGCTGCCCGATCCGTTCCTTGGCGAGAAGAGCTGCGCCTTCGTGATCCCGCAGGGCGAACAGCCCAAGGCGTCGGAGCTGAAGGCCTTCATGCGCGCTCGCAAGGTCGCCGACTTCAAGGTGCCGGACCAGATCGTCTTCGTCTCGGAATTCCAGACGACGGCGGTCGGCAAGATCAGCCGCAAGGAGCTGCGCGCCAAGCTGCGCGCCGATTTCCTCGAAAAGAAGCAGGGCTGAGACATGGCCGGACTGCCCAAGATCGCCAGCTATGAGCTGCCGCGCGCGGATGAAATTCCGGCCGCACGCGCGCCGTGGAAGGTGGAGACGGAGCGTGCCGCGCTGCTGATCCACGACATGCAGAACTACTTCGTCGGCGCCTTCGAGCGCGGATCATCGCCCATTGCGCCGGCAGCGGCGAACATTGCCCGCCTTGCCACGCACTGCCGCTCGAAGGGCATTCCGGTGTTCTACACCGCCCAGAACGGCAACCAGGACCGCCGCGACCGTGGGCTTCAGGCCGACCTCTGGGGTCCCGGCATGTCTGACAGGCCGGAGCACCAGTCGATCATCGACGAGCTCACGCCCGAGCCGACGGACTTCGTGTTGATCAAGCACCGCTACAGCGCCTTCCAGCGCTCGAACCTCGAGACGCTGATGCGCGCACGCAAGCGGGACCAGCTGATCGTCACCGGCATCTACGCCCATATCGGCTGCATGATGACGGCGGCAGAGGCGTTCCAGCTCGACATCGAGCCGTTCTTTGCCGCCGACGCCCTGGCGGATTTTTCGCGCGAGAAGCATGACCTTGCTCTCGACTGGGTTGCCGGCCGTTGCGGCGTCCCGATGACAACGGCGCAGCTCATCGCCGCGCTCGACTGATAGGAGCCTTCCATGGCAGTGACGCTCGAAAAGATGCGTGCAGACATCGCCGAGATGATCGGCGAGGAACCCGAAGCGATCGGCCTTGAGGACAATCTGATGGATCTCGGCCTCGATTCGATGCGGCTGATGAACCTGATCCTGATGTGGCAGGAAGCCGGCGTCGATCTCGAATTCGGCGAATTCGCCGAGCACTTCACGCTGGGCGCTTGGTGGGACGCGGTGCAGAAGCGCCAGGCTTCGAAATAACTCACCTTCGCGGAACCGCGCCGGCGGTCCCGCACTCCGACTTGCGCAAGAACATCTCCGGAGCACTCCGCGATCGCGAACTGGCTGCTCCGGACGGCCGCACCCGGCGGCCCGCCATCCAGGGCACTGATATGACGCGGTTTCCTCTGACAGAAGCACAGTCCGGCCTCTGGTACTTCCAGAAGATGGAGCCGGAAAATCCGATCCTCAACACCGGCCAGTTTCTGGAGATCGTCGGCCCGCTCGACGTCGACGTCTTCCGCGCGGCCTTCGACCGTATGGTCGAGGAGACCGAGGCGCTGACGCTGCGCTTTGCTGAAGAGGCAGGCGGCCCGGTCCAGTATCTCGACCCGGCCATGCGCCCGACCCTCGGCTACGCCGACCTGCGCAGCGAGGCAACTCCGGAAGCCGCTGCGATTGCCGCGATGCGCCGCGACACCGACACGCCACTCGACCTGACGCGGGATCCGGTTGCCGCCTTCACCCTGTTTCGGCTGAGCGACGAGCGCTACTTCTGGTACGAGCGCGTTCATCACCTTGCCATCGACGGCTATGGCTGGGTGCTGATCACCAACCGCGTCGCCGAACTCTATTCGGCCGCGATTAACGGCACCAATCCGGCGCCGGCCTTCCCGCCCTTTGAGCAGGCGGTCAGCGAGAACGCCGAGTATCTTTCCTCCGAGCGCCGCGCGGCCGACCGTGCCTACTGGCACGACTACCTGGCCAACCTGCCGGAGCCTGGCTCGATGTCGGCAGGCCGCCCGGTCTCCGGTCACTCTTTCCGCCGCCATTCCCGCTTCCTGCGCGGGCCGATCCTCGACAAGCTGCGCGCAGTGGCGCAGACCGCCAAGGTCACCTGGCCGGACGTGCTCACCGCGCTCGTATCCGCCTACTGCCAGCGTTTTACCGGCACCAGCGAGGTGGTGGTCGGCGTGCCGCACATGGGCCGCCTCGGCAGCAAGGCCGCCCGCGTGCCCTGCACGCTTATGAACGTGCTGCCGCTGCGCGTGAAGATCGATGACAGGCAGCCAATGCCGGAATTCCTAGGAGCGGTTGCCAAGGACCTCATCAAGGCCCGCCGCCACGGCCGCTACCGCTCCGAGCAGATGCGCCGCGACTTCGGCCTCATCGGCGGCGCGCGCCGCCTGTTCGGCGCCATGGTCAACGTCCAGCCTTTCGACGTTGCGCCCAAGATGGCCGGCCTCGATGTCACCCTACACATTCTTGGTGCCGGTGCTGTCGACGACATCACCTTCACCTTCCGCGGCGACGCCAACCACGAGTTGCTGTTCGAAACCGACACCAATCCGAACCTCTATTCGGAAGAGGCGACCCGCGCCCATGGCGAGCGGCTGGAAGAGTTTCTTCTGCATGCGCTGGATGCGGCGACACTGTCTGAAGTCGCCACCGCTTCCGCTGCAGAGGCGCAGCGCTTCCTGTTCGACCTCAACACCACCGAACACCCGGTGCGCGACGTCACCCTGACGCAGCTTATCGTGGAGGGCATGCGGTGGGCGCCCGACGCGCCGGCCCTGCGCTTCGAGGGCGAGACGATGAGCTACCGCGAACTCGATGCTCGCACCGCAGCGCTTGCCGAAAAACTCAAGGAAATGGGTGCGGGGACAGACAAGATCGTCGCCGTGGCCCTCCCCCGCTCGTTCGAGCTGGTCATCGCGCTGGTGGCGACGCTGCGCGCGGGCGCGGCCTACCTTCCGCTCGACACAGAGCATCCGCGCGACCGCATCGCCCGCATCATGCAGTCGGCAAAGCCGATCTGTGTGCTTGCCACCGCGGAAACGTCTGAACTCTTCGAGGGCGACCCCGTACTGCTCACGTGCGACTGGCCGAAGATCCCCTCCGGTGCAGACCTTGCCATGCCCGCTCCCGGCGACATGGCCTATGTCATCTACACTTCCGGCTCGACCGGCGAGCCGAAGGGCGTGGTCATCGAACACCGCGCCATCGTCAATCGGCTGGAGTGGATGCGCACCCACTACGGCTTTGGATCGCACGACCGCATCCTGCAGAAGACGCCGGCAACTTTCGACGTATCGGTGTGGGAGTTCTTCCTGCCGCTGATGTGCGGCGCAGCGCTCGTCGTCGCCGCGCCCGGCGCTCACCGCGACCCGGCGGCGATCGCAAAGCTCATCCGCGACGAGGCGATCACGACGCTGCACTTCGTCCCGTCAATGCTGTCCGCCTTCCTCGCCTGGCCGGGCGTTGCCGGGCTCAAGGTGGCGCGAGTGTTCTGCTCCGGCGAGGAATTAACTGCCGACCATCGCGACCGCTTCCACAAGGCGATCGACGGCGAGCTGCATAATCTCTACGGGCCGACCGAGGCAGCCGTCGACGTCAGCTACTGGCCGGCCTCGAAGGACGACCGCTCGATGCCGGTGCCGATCGGCTTGCCTGTCTGGAACACGCGCCTCTACGTGCTCGACGCCAACATGAAGCCGGTCCCGGCCGATGTGGTCGGCGATCTCTGGCTCGGCGGCGTGCAGCTCGCGCGCGGCTACCTCGGCCGCCCGGATCTCACCGAAGACCGCTTCCTCCCCGACCCGTTCCGCCCCGGCGAGCGCATCTACCGCACCGGCGACGTCGCCCGCTTCCGCCAGGACGGTGCCGTCGTCTTCCTCGGCCGCTCCGACCATCAGGTGAAGATCCGCGGCCTGCGCATCGAGCTCGGCGAAATCGAAGCGGCGATCATGTCCTCTGGCCTTGCCCGCCAGACGGGCGTCATCGCCCGCGAGGATCGCCCGGGCGACAAGCGCATAGTCGCCTACATTGTGCCCACCGAGACCTACTCGGAAGACGCGATGCAGCGCCACCTCGCCGCGACCGTACCGGATTACATGATCCCGGCCGCCTTCGTGACGCTCGACGAACTTCCCGTCACTTCAAACGGCAAGCTCAATCGCGCGGCCCTGCCCGCCCCGAGCTTCGCCGACACCGGCGTGCGTCAGGCCACTGGCCCGACCGAGACGCTGCTGGCAAGGCTGTTCGCGGAAGTGCTCGGCCTGCCGGAGCCAGCCAGCGCCGATGCCGACTTCTTCGCGCTGGGCGGCGACTCGCTGCTTGCGGTGAACCTGACGCTGCGCATCCAGGAAGCCTTTGGCCGCGACCCGGGCCTCGGGGCAATCTTCGAGCATCCTACGCTGTCGTCGCTCGCCGCTCTGCTCGACGCCGACGCGCAGTCGGACGACGGCCTCGGCAACCTGATCCGCCTCTCGAACGAGACCCCGGACAAGACACCGCTGTTCGTCATCCATCCGGCTGGCGGCATATCCTGGTGCTATCGCGGCCTTGCCCGCGCGATCGGCCGCCCGGTCTACGGCCTGCAGTCGCCTGCGCTGGACCCGGCAAAATCACTTCCCGAAAGTCTAGATGCGCTTGCAGCCTCTTATGTGGAGGCGATCCGCGCGGTTCAGGCTGAAGGTCCTTACAACTTGCTCGGCTGGTCGGTGGGTGGCATTATCGCCCATGCAATGGCGACGAAGCTGCGCGAAGCTGGCGACAAAGTCGACCTGCTTGCCCTCCTCGACGCCTATCCGGCCGAGTGCTGGCGCGCCGAGCCAGAGCCCGACGAGAAGGCTGCGCTGCGCGCCCTGCTCGCCATCGCCGGTTACGACCCGGAAGGCTACCCGGAACTCGAGACGCGCGAGGACATCCTTACCTTCCTGCGCGAAGGCGACAGCCCAATTGGCAACCTACCGGCAGCCGCCCTCGACGGCGTCGTCCGCTCAGTGCTCGACACCAACCGCCTCGTGCGCGGCCATTATCACGGCCGCTTCGACGGCGTGCTCACCCACATCCGCGCCGGCAACGATCATCAGGGCACCAATCTCGTCTCTGAATTGTGGAACGAACACGCGGCAGCGCTTCGCGTGATCGAGGTGCCGTTCAAGCACTCGCAACTCACTTCGCCAGAAGCGACGGCGATGATCGTCCCGGCGCTGAAGAACCTGCTCGAAACGGAGAGACGCTGATGAAACCATCGGGAATTGCGGGAAAGCTCGCCTTCGTCACCGGCGCTTCCGGCGGCATCGGGCGCGCTGTGGTCCGGCAGCTGCTTGAGGAAGGCGCCCGCGTCGTCGCGACAGACCTCGACATCTCTGCCATCGCCGATCTCGGCTGCGAGACCCGCGCGCTCGACGTGCGCGACAGTGCCGCGGTCGATACCGTGATTGCCGAGGTCGAGAGCACGCTCGGGCCGGTCGACTACGGCGTAAACGTCGCCGGCATTCTGTCCACCACCCTTGTCACCGAGACCGACGACGCCACCTGGCGCAACGTTTTTGCCGTCAACACCGACGGCGTCTTCCACGTCTGCCGCGCACTCGCCCGCGTCATGCAGCCGCGCAAGAGGGGCGCGATGGTCACCGTCTCGTCCAATGCTGCGGGCATCCCGCGCCATGCCATGGCCGCCTATGCGGCCTCAAAGGCAGCCGCGACGATGTTCACCCGCTGCCTCGGCATCGAACTCGCGCCGCACGGCATCCGCTGCAACATCGTCGCGCCGGGCTCGACGCTGACGCCGATGCAGACCGGCATGTGGGCTGACGAAAACGGCGCGGCGAAGGTGATCGCCGGCTCGCTGGAGACCTTCAAGGCGGGCATTCCGCTCGGCAAGCTGGCAACGCCCGACGACATCGCCGACGCGGTCCTGTTCCTTTTGTCGGACCGGGCCAGCCACATCACCATGGCCGACATCTATGTCGACGGCGGCGCGACCATGCGCGCCTGACGGCGGAAATTTAATTTGAGCTTTTAGCTCATATTTCGTAGCAATTCGTGACGTCGCGCTTTGGAACGCCCCTGAGCGCGCACCGATTCAACAGCTCGGGAACTTGCCCATGAAACACTTCGCAACGCATCGCTCGCTGAACGGCTTCCGGATCGCGGCCCGCGCGGCCATCCTCGCTGGCACCATCGCCGCCGGCATGAGCGCGGCGCTGGCGCAGGTTGCCTTCGATGCCCCGGACACCGCCTATGCTGGGCAGGTGCGCGCTCAGGCGGCTCGTCCTGGTGCGCCGATCCTGCCGGGGAGCAAGGTGAAGATCGTTGGCGACAAGTTCAAGCCGGGCCAGGAAATCACCCTGTCGCGCGGCATCGTCCCGCTGGTCGATCCGCTCAAGGCTGACGGCGAGGGCAAGTTCGAGGCGACGTTTGATCTGCCGGCCGACGCCGCCGTCGGCACTCACCCGCTGGTCCTGTCGAGCCAGGCTCCTTACAACGCCGCGATCGTTGAACTGAAGGTCTCGCCGGACATCGCGATTTCGGGCACCGAAAAGTTCGACAGCCAGAGCGCTAAGCTGGTCCCGGGCCTGTACCAGACCGCCTACAGCGCCAGGAACGACGTCCTGTTCGTCACTTCCGCCGTCGGCCGTCCGCCGGTCAAGGAATCGGCGCTCCTGAAGGTCGACCCGAACACGCTTGAGATCGTCGCCAGGGCGACGCCGGGAGAGGCCCCGACCCAAGGCGAGCGAGGGGGTGGCGTCTATGCAGTCTACGGCGTGGCCGTCGATGACGAGAACGGCAATGTCTGGGTCGGCAACACCCGCCAGGACACCGTCGCCGTCTACAAGCAGGACGATCTTTCGCTCGTAAAGCAGTTCGAGCCGGGCGCAACGCCCCATTCGCGTGACATCGTCGTCGCCGGCGGCAAGGCGTTCGTCTCGACCATCGGCACGCCGGTTGTCATCGTCTTCGACGCCAAGACCCTTGAACCAGCCGACCCGATCAAGATCAGGTCCGGCAAGCGCGGCGAGGAGTTCTCGCCCGCAAGCCTCGAATATGACGCGAAGAACAACAAGCTTTTCGCCGTCAGCCTTTCTACCGCTGAAATTGCGATCATCGACGTTGCTGCAGGCAAGGTCGAGAAGGTCATCCCGGTCGCGGGCGCGAAGGGCACGATCGGCATTGCCTATGACGCGGAGACCAACCGCATCTTCGTTGCCGGCCAGGGCAGCGACAGCGTCGCGATCGTTGACGCCGCTTCGGGCGAAACAATCAAGAACGTTCTCGTCGGCGCTGGTTCGCTCAACGTCGCCTTCGAGCCGGTGAAGCGCCTCGCCTACGTCGCCAACCGCGGTGCCGGCACCGTCACCGTGCTCGACACCGACGGCAACATTGTCGCCAACCTCGAGAACGGCCCGATGCCAAACCACCTGCACGAGGACGGCAAGGGCAACGTGTTCGTGGTCAACAAGGGGCGCGGCGAGGACGAGGCCAGCGACCGCATCGTGCGCCTGACCCTCAAGGACTGAACGCCAATCGGCGGGGAAACATAGCCCGACCGGCGCCGTCAGCAACTCCCAAACAGACCATCTTCTCACGGATACGCGGGGCGCCTCGGCGCCCCATTTGCTTTTCCGGGCATGGCCACTCGCGTGAGGAAAGCCCCCCCCCGCTGGTTTCCGTCGCCCAGCATCCGGAAACGCCCGCACCCAGCAGCCCCCTCCACCGCCTTCGGCGGTTCCCCTCCCCCATAAATGGGGGAGGATCCGAGGCCGCAGCCCTCAGAAACGTTGAGCCCAATCACGAACGCAAGCCCACTCAGAGATGCTGCGCTTCTTCATCGACCATTTCGATTGTTCTCAGCGCATCCACCGGCACGCCGCAGGATCCTCCCCTACGAAGTGGGGGAGGGGGACCATGCGAAGCATGGTGGAGGGGGCGTGACGGAACTCAGCCTACAACAGGAAGCCCAATACCTTTGAACCCAAGTGGAGCGTTCCGGTTAGCGTGGCTGTGTTGATGACAACTCGCCGGAACCACTTCCGCCTTCTCTTAATCCCCTAACCCCCTAAGCCCCCGTCCCCTTGGCCCCCTACCCACCTACTCCCATTGCTCCGCCTTTCGCGTTCCGCGAAAACTCTGCGCCTGAAATTCCCCGTTCCGCAGGGGAGTGTTCCTGAATAAGTTCCCCCTCGAGGACGGCCCAGGCGGGCCAGACGGGAGGGAGACATTCATGAACGATACGCCAGTCGTGCGGGAGATCCGCCAGAACGAGGACCGTTTCCTTTCCTCGGACATCTTTGAGTCGCACCGCTACATCTTCCCGCGCCGCAATGGTGAAGGCACGGTCGCCGAGCCCGCCCGGGAAGTGCCGGTCTACCACAAGTGCGACGTGCTCGTCGTCGGCGGCGGTCCGGCCGGCACGGCGGCAGCTCTGGCGGCTGCCCGAACCGGTGCCGACGTCGTCGTCATGGAACGCTACAATCACCTCGGCGGCCTTTCGACCGGCGGCGTCGTCATCTGGATCGACCGGATGACCGACTGGCAAGGCAACCTCGTCATCCGCGGCTTTGCCGAGGAGGTGCTCGACCGCCTGCCGCCTGAGGGCAAGGCCGGCCCCGACCGTTCGCTGTGGGGCGTGAAGGATGAAGCTCTGGCAAAATACTGGCGCCTGCGCACCTCCGCCTTCCATGGCATCGTCACCTGGGCGCCGACCATCGACCCCGAGCGGCTGAAGCTCACCTNATCACGGGCGAGAGCGTGCCTGACTTCTCCTGGATCTGGCTGATTGCCGCGCTCGGCATGGGCGTTGCGAGCTCGATCATCCAGTTCACGATGAACTGGGCGCAAAAGGAAGTCTCGCCGACCCGCGCGACCGTCATCTATGCGGGCGAGCCGGTCTGGGCAGGCATTTTTGGCCGCATCGCCGGCGAGCGCCTGCCGGGCCTTGCCCTGCTGGGCGCGGCCCTGATCGTGCTTGGCGTCATTGCCAGCGAAATGCAGCCGCCGAAATCGATGCGGAAGAGCGACGGGGAGAAAGCGTAGGGCGCTTGTGCTGCCGGCTCTAGTGATGCTGCGGTTGGGCCCGCCTGCGTCTGTCTCCCGATCTCTCCCGCAGCTCGCTTGTGATGGCGCCTCATGTTGGTCGCGTCTGGCTTCTACGCCGCCCCTTTGCCTTCGAAGTCTCCGCTTAATGAGCCCCCTCCGCCGCCTTCGGCGTCACCTCCCCCGCTTCGCAGGGGAGGATCCGCGGCAGCGCCTAGGTTTGGCGTCACCTTCTCGCCTTCAGCGTTCCGCCCATCCATGCCTGAACCTTCAAGCCGCAGCGGCGGGACAGAACGCGCGCGGCGGTTCCGGGATCCTCCCCTACGAAGTGGGGGAGGGGGACCATGCGAAGCATGGTGGAGGGGGCGTCGTGGAGCGCGGACGGGGCCCGCTTTCCTGCTCCGCGCAGGGGGGATCCGCGGCAGTGCTGGTGGTTGGCGTGGCCTTTCCGCCTTCATCGTTCCGGCATGGATGGCCGGGTCAAGCCCGGCCATGACGAAAGGGAGGGGGGTAGGAGGGGGACCATGCGAAGCATGGTGGAGGGGGCGGCGTGGAGCGCGGCGTCGATGGGAAAACCTGCTATTCTGCCTCTGCCCAGAAGCGGATGAGGTGGTGCGCGATCGCCGCGCTTGGCGGCAGGCGCAGTTCCTGCGGATGCGTGCCGGCGAGCATCTCTCTGACCTCCGCCCGGTCGAACCAGCGGCAGTCCTCCAGCTCCTTGCCGTCGAAGCTGATGTCGTCGTTGAGCGCCTCCCCGTAGCAGCCGATCATCAGCGAATGCGGGAAGGGCCAGGGCTGACTTGCATGGTAAGCGACGCGGCCGAGGCGGATGCCGGACTCTTCGAGGACCTCGCGGCGCACCGCGTTCTCGATGGTCTCTCCCGGCTCGATGAAGCCGGCGAGTGCGGAATACATGCCGGGCGCAAAGTGCGGGCTGCGGCCGAGCACGCAGCGATCGCCCTTGACCGCCAGCATGATCGCGACCGGGTCGGTGCGCGGAAAATGCTCGGTCTCGCACTGGGTGCAGACGCGCTTGTAGCCGCCGATCCGCATCTCCGTCCTGCCGCCGCAGCGGCCGCAGAACTTGTGGGTGTGATGCCAGATGAGCAACGCCGCGCCCTGCGCCAGTTCGCCGGTCGCTTCGGACGAAAGCAGACCCTGCGTGTAGATCGAGCGGTGGTCGATCGCCTTGATGTTTTCGGGAAGATCGTCGGGCTCGACCGAGCCGGGTGCGACGACGACCGGCCCAAGCTCGGACATGCCGAGCAGCACGGCGTTGTCGAGCTTTGCATTCATCGCCTCTGCCTCGACACGGCTAAAATAGGCGTCAGGCTCGGCGCCGCCGATCTTCACGTAAATGCGGCCGGCACGTGACTGCATGATGCGCACGCGCGGGTCGGCGAGTGCCTGGGAGAGGGATTCCTCGCTGCGGTTTTCGGACTGGCGGTCGATGCGGTTGCCGGCGAAGCCGACGAACTGGCTGGGCTCGCGTTCGGGGCCGGTGAGCGGAGCAAAGGTCATGTTCGTAATTTTCTGCGGTGTCAGGAAAGCGCGGCGCGGATGGTGTCGATGAACCGGTGCAGGTCCTCGCGCCGGTAGGGCTCGCGCTGGCCGTAGCCCCACACCGGGCCCGGCCAGTTGGGATCGTTCTCGTCGCGGGCAACGACGTGGTAGTGCAGCTGCGAGACGACATTGCCGAGCGCGCCGACATTGATCTTGCGGCAGGAGGTGAGGCGCTTCAGCGCCTGGCTCACCGTATTCGCCTCGAAGATCAGCATCGTCTGGTCGAGCGGGGTGAGATCATGGAGCTCGGTGATGCCGGGGCGCTGGGGGACGAGGATCAGCCACGGCCAGCGGCTGTCGTCCATCAGCCTCAGTTCGCACAGGCCGAGCCACAGCACGGGCACAGTGTCGCGCTCCAGGCGCGGGTCGAGTTCGAAAGCGGCCTTCCCGGCACCTATCACGACGTTTCCTCTCCATGTTTTTCCAGTGAAGCTAGATGGCTGCAGCGCGGCCTGCAAGCGAATCGTGAATGGCGGGCAGATCGCCCCTTGCATTCGGCCGGCGAATTGCCGATATGGACGGTGGGAGGTTGGTGGTGGACGAGCCACTCGCCAACCGGGTCAGGTCCGGAAGGAAGCAGCCCTAACGAGCCACGGCACGGGTCACCGTGCCAGCCTCCCACCCTTTTCTTTCCGCCATCCGCCGCATCGGCTGCGGCGTGCGGTTGACGCAGTCGGCTGCCGGCGGCGAAACTCGGGCTTCGCAGCATTCCGCAGGGGAGTTTGGCCGCAGGCATGGCTGACGCAGGAAAAGACGCGACACAGACCGGCGCCTACAGGGTCCTGGCGCGCAAGTACCGTCCCCGCGACTTCAATTCCCTCATCGGCCAGGAGCCGATGGTCCGCACCCTCACCAACGCCTTCAACACCGGCCGCATCGCGCAGGCCTGGATGCTGACGGGCGTGCGCGGTGTCGGCAAGACGACCACGGCACGCATTCTTGCCCGCGCCCTCAACTACAAGACCGACACGGTCGACCGCCCTTCGGTCGACCTTTCGGTGCCGGGCGTCCACTGCGACGCCATCATGGAAGGCCGCCATGTCGACGTGATCGAGATGGACGCGGCCTCGCACACCGGCATCGACGACATCCGCGAGATCATCGAGCAGGTCCGCTACGCGCCGGTATCCGCGCGCTACAAGGTCTACATCATCGACGAGGTCCACATGCTGTCGAACCAGGCCTTCAACGGCCTGTTGAAGACGCTTGAGGAACCGCCGCCGCATGTGAAGTTCATCTTCGCGACCACGGAAATCCGCAAGGTCCCGATCACCATCCTGTCACGCTGCCAGCGCTTTGACTTGCGCCGCATCGATGCCGCGCTGATCAAGCAGCACCTGGCGCATATCGGAGAGCTCGAGGGCGTCGAGGCCGAGGACGAGGCGCTTGCCATGGTCGCGCGCGCCGCCGAAGGCTCGATGCGCGACGCGCAGTCGATTTTCGACCAGGCGATCGCGCATTCGTCGGGCAAGGTGACGGCCGAGACGGTGCGCGACATGCTGGGCCTTGCCGACCGCGCCCGCATCATCGACCTGTTCGAGCTTCTGATGAAGGGCGACGTTGCCGGGGCGCTGACGGAGTTCCGCGCGCAGTATGACGCCGGCGCCGACCCCGCGACCGTGCTGACCGAGATGGCCGAGTTCAACCATCTCGTCACCCGCATCAAGTTCGTGCCGGCTGCGGCCGAGGACGCGGCGCTTTCGCAGGACGAGCGCACGCGCGGCCTCGATTTTTCGAAGCAGCTTTCGGTGCGCGTCCTGTCGCGCACCTGGCAGATGCTGCTCAAGGGTATTTCCGAAGTGCAGACGGCGAACCGCCCGGTCAACGCGGCGGAGATGGTGCTGATCCGCATTGCCCATGCCGCGACGCTGCCGACGCTCGACGAGGCGCTGAAGCAGCTGGAGCAGGGCGGCGGCGTTCCTTCCGGCGACGGGGTGCCGCGCGGCAATGGCGGAGCGCCGATGGGCGGCGGTGTCACGGCAGCGGCAATTGCCACGCAGACCTTCGCCGCGCCGGTCAATGGCGGCGGCCAGACCATGCGGCTCGTCGCCTCGCAGCCGCAGCCGCAGCCTCAGATCCAGCCGCAAGCCGTGGCGGCGCCGCAGCCCGAGCAGGCGCCGGCCCCCGAGACCGAGCCTGCGGTCAAGATCAACTCGCTGTCCGACCTTGCCAAGCTCGCGGAATCGAACCGCGACATCGCGCTGAAGGTGATGATCAAGCGCTTCCTGCGCCCGGTCTCGATCGAGCCCGGCCGACTGGAGGTAAGCCTGACGCCCGATGCGCCACGCGACCTAGTGCCGAACCTTTCCAACCGTCTCAAGGAATGGACGGGACGGCCGTGGATGGTGACCGTCTCGCGCGAGGCAGGCGGCGCAACGCTCGCCGAGATCGAGGCCGAGCGGCGCGAGCACGCGATGATGGACGCGCGCAACGATCCGGCGGTCGCCGCGATCATGGCGCGCTTCCCCGGCGCCAAGATCGTCACCGTGACCATCCCGAATGCGGGCGAGGACGACGAAGAAGCGGAAGCGACGGCTGATCCGATGCCGGATCCCGGCGTTGACGACGACGATGATGAAATCTGACGTTTTGTGGAGACGAGTATGAAAGACCTCCTCGGCATGATGAGCAAGGCGAAGGAGATGCAGGCCAAGTTCCAGGCCATGCAGGAAGAGATCGCCAACACCGAAGCCACCGGCCTCGCAGGGGGCGGACTCGTTCAGGTCGTGCTTTCCGGCAAGTCGGAGATGCGCTCGCTGAAGATCGACCCGTCGCTGTTCAAGGAAGACGACGTCGAGGTTCTGGAAGACCTGATCCTTGCCGCGCACAACGACGCCCGCTCCAAGGTCGAGGCGATCATGCAGGAAAAGTCGCGCGAGCTGACCGCTGGCCTGCCGATCCCTCCCGGCTTCAAGCTGCCGTTCTAGGAACTTTGCGAATCGGGCCGTTTCAGCTTCGGCCTGATCTGCGGCATTTACGGAAAAAGGCGAGCCTCCGGTTTCGGGGGCTTGTTTGTTTTGACGGTTTCCTGCGCCGGGCTTGCAGCGCCGGCGGGCGGCCGCACGCGTTTAGGCATGGCAACTGTGTTTGTCAGGCGAAGGCTTTGCCGTCCCGGAGCATGGCGTTGAGGACGGTGACGAGCTTTCGGGCGACGGCGATGATGGCGACCTTCTTCGAGCCAGAGCGCTGGGCAATGCCACTGTAGAAGTCCTTGAAGCGCTGGTTTGCCCGGATGGCTCCAAGCGCTGCCATGTAGAGTGCCTTGCGCACCCGCGGCCTNACCACTCGATGAACACCGGCTTCATGCTGGGCGGCGTCGACATGGAGACCTGGCTGAAATTCCGCGGCGAGCAGGAGGAGGCATTCGCCGAGTTCAACCGCATGGGTCGCGAGGCGCTCGGCTTCTTCCAGACGCCGTACGTCTCCTGGCGCAACGACATCGCCCTGTTCCTCGGGCCGCGCCAGTCGGGGCTGTCGGCGCTCAACGTCGACGACATCACCGAGGTCGAGATCCGCTCGCACCGCTTCATGCAGTCGCACTGCGAGTTCTTCCGCAAGAACGCGCCTGGCTTCCAGAACGCCTACATGCTGCTCAGCGCGCCGCAGCTCGGCGTGCGCCACACCCGCCGGCTTGCCGGTGCCGGCCGCATCGAGCGTGGCCAGTGGAGTTCGGGCGTCGCGCTTCCCGACGAGGTCGGCGTCAGCCCGTCCGTCTCGCCAAAGTTCCCGGTGATCTCGGTGCCCTATGGCGCACTCGTACCCGCCCGCCTCGACGGCCTGCTTGCTGCCGGCCGGCACGTTTCCTGCGACGCCAACAGCCATGGCTTCATGCGCGAGATTCCGCAGTGCTGGCTGACGGGACATGCGGCGGGCGTCGCGGCAGGCATTGCGGCCAATCGCGGCGTTCAGCCCCGCAACGTCGACATCACGGAACTCCAGGCCACCTTGCGCAAGCAGGGCGCCTTCGTCCGCGAAGCAGGTACCGTCGCAGCAGCCTGATCGCACGCGGGGTCAAAGCAGGAGGAGCGCCGGTCACCCGACGCTCCTCCCGATCCATACTCGCCTAGCGCGAACGCGAACGTCCCGTTCCTGATCGCTCTTCTCGCTCATTTGCTTGCCTCAGCTGTCAGCCTCCGGCGTCAGCATCTCCGCCACCGTGACCGCTGCCCCTCCCTCTGCCGCCTTTGCCACCGCGGCAACGGTTGCTAGTGTGCGCAGTCCGTCCATGCCATCGACGACAGGCTTGGTACCGCTGCGGATGACAGAGACCAGATCATCGACTTGCGCGAGGTAGCAATCGTGCTGCAGGCCGCCGAGATGGGTCCGCTGTAGCGGGTGGCGCCAGTCCCCATCGTTCTCGTGAGTCCACACATGCAGGGTCGGCACCGCGAGCGTGCCACGCTCGCCGCCAATCACGTAGCAGTCGCCCGGCTGGTGCGCGAGGTAGAGCGCCTGTTTGGCCGCCATGTCCCAGACGTAAGGGGACGGCACCGCGTCGCTGAGCAGAAAGCTGCCGAGCGCTCCGCTCTCGAACTTGAGGATCACGGCGGCCGTGTCCTCGACGGCAAAGCCGCGCGCGGAATTGTTGGAGACCGCCTGCACGCTTTCGATATCACCGCAGAGATAACGCAGCACGTCGATGTCGTGGATGAGGTTGATCAGCAACGGCCCGCCGCCGGGCTCGCGGCGCCACGCAGTATCGAAATAATCGAGCGGCTTCTTGGTGAGCCACAGACCGTTGACGGCAAGGATGCGACCCAGCCGGCCGCTCTCGATGATCTGCCGCGCCTGGCGGATGTCGGAAGCGTGGCGCCGATGATGCCCCACCATCATGGGAACGCCGGTTGCCTCCGCCGCCTCGACCAGCTTCAGCCCCTCGGCGATCGTGGCAGTGACCGGCTTTTCCATGAAGAGCGGGATCTTCCGCTTCACTACCTCGAGCCCGGCCTCGAGGTGGAGATGGTTCGGCAGGGCGACGACGACGCCGTCGGGCTTCGTCGCGTCCATCATCTCGCGGTAATCGGCAAAGTGCGGCACATCGAATGCCGCGACTGCCGCGGCCGCATCGGGAGCGGGATCCGCAACGCCCACGAGTTCCGTATCCGGATGCCGGCGAATGAGCCGCGCATGCTCGCGCCCCATCAGCCCAAATCCTGCGATGGCGATCCGTAGCCGTGCCATATAACTCCTCCCGATAGTCCTGGCTCGCGGCTGATCCTAGCTGGAAGTCCAAGACAGGCAACAGAAGTCAGGAGAAGGCCATCGCGCAGTCCACAAATCCGCAACCAACGAAAAAGGAGCGCCGGTTTCCCGCGCGCTCCTTTTGCAGTGGTAATATCGGATAAGATTAGATCATGCCCAGTGCCGAGAGGTAGAGATCGAGCATTGCCTCTTCTTCCTCACGCTCGGCTTGGTCCTTCTTGCGCAGTCGGCTGATGGTGCGCATCGCCTTGGTGTCGAAGCCGTTTCCCCCCCACGCTAAAGTGTAGCCTTATTGACGGTGTGCCTGAGCGGAAGCTGTCGGGGCGGCGCGCCCTCAACAGCGCTGTAGCCGCCCCGACAGCGAGTCGGATTGTTTAAAGAATGATTTGTCGGTTTGCTTGGAAACAATTTTGGTTGACGAAGCCTTCGTGCAACTGCCCCACGTTGAAGCTGGGGTCGACAGCCTGGGCCAGGAGCAGATGGTGCAGTTGATACCACTTCCCTCACCCATCTCCCCGCGGCGGCCTCTTCCACCGCAACCCCGGCCCAAAAGAGTCGCTTCCGAGGGTGAATTCGATTCCCAAGCGTTCATAGGTTTTTTTTAGATGAACGCTCTGTTCGATCTTCACGTTTTCCTGAGTGCTTTCTAGTCGCGCAACCACCCTCCGCTCAAGTCCAGCCTCTTTAGCCAACTCCTGTTGGGTCAGGTTGAGCATGGCGCGGGCGGCCCTAAACAAGTCGGGGGTAAGTACGTTGATCATTTCCGAGGAGGGAAACCAGCGCCGAAAATTTGTCAACGAATTCCGCAACTTATGTATTTTTTATCCGTTGTGTTGGACAAATTTTCCCGTAAAGCTTACATTTTGGACAGAACCACGTATTCTCTGGGCGTTTTCGCGTAGACGCAGCCAGAGCGTTCGACGCAACCCTCGTTGAGCAATGCCTT
This sequence comes from Aminobacter sp. J44, assembly GCF_007829415.1. Taxonomy (NCBI): domain Bacteria; kingdom Pseudomonadati; phylum Pseudomonadota; class Alphaproteobacteria; order Hyphomicrobiales; family Phyllobacteriaceae; genus Aminobacter; species Aminobacter sp. J44. The sequence continues at coordinate 109,811 of NZ_VLJG01000002.1, forward strand.
CTACGGGACGTCTTTGTGGCTCAGGAAAAAAGTTATGTATGATAAGCATCGTCAGCCACTCTCATACTCGCGTCTCGTGTCTCACTTCGAAGACAGACTGCGTCACGCGTGTCGCAGCGAAGTGTCCATCAGCGCAATAGAATATGGAGTGTTGTGCCATCGGGCTCCAGCTGACGAAAAAGTCCTCTGTTTCTAAAGGGGCGCAGAGGTAGTGCTTGGGGACCTAGTACGTGGCGCGTACTTGTCCCCCAGCATGTTGAAGATTCAGGCCTGAATTTAGATCATCCCGAGTGCCGACATGTAGAGTTCGAGGACTGCCTCAGCTTCCTGCCGTTCCGAGGGATCCTGTTTGCGAAGTCTGACGATCTGGCGGATGGCGGACACGTCGAAGCCGTTCCCCTTGGCTTCCGCGTAGACGTCCTTGATGTCGTCAGCGATGGTCTTTTTTTCCTCTTCAAGGCGCTCGATACGTTCAACAAACGCACGTAGCTGCCCCGCCGCGACGGTCTGGGAGGATTGGGTAATTTCGTCCGACATTAAATTTCCTTTCGCGACTGCTGTCGTCTTGGGGCTCGGTTTGTAGCGCACCTAAGTGACTGTTTTCACTGATAGACTACAGATTTTAGGGGGGGACGAATCCCGTGCCTTTAGCCTCGGCATAGACGTCCTTGATGTCGTCGGAGATCGTCTTCTTCTCTTCCTCGAGGCGTTCGATGCGCTCGATGAAGGCACGCAGCTGGCCTGCGGCAACGGTCTGGCTGCTTCCGGTGATTTCGTCTGACATCGTAACTCCAGCAGTGATGTTCGTTCAGGGGGGACATGGGCGCAACAGAGTCGCGCCGCTTAGAGGGATGCGGTTTCGTTGCCCCACGCGGCGCGAAGAATCAATGGTCTTTTGGCCGGCTCTTCTCGAACGCCGCCTGCTTGTCCGGCGAAGCCTCGGTCTGGTAGCGCGCGCGCCACTCGTCGTAGGGCATGCCGTAGATGATTTCCCGCGACGTCTCCTTGTCGAGCGCGATGCCGGAGGCCTCGGCTGCCTCGCGGTACCAGTTGGAGAGGCAGTTGCGGCAGAAGCCCGCAAGGTTCATCAGGTCGATGTTCTGCACGTCGGTGCGCTCGCGAAGATGCGCCACCAGCCGGCGGAATGCTGCCGCCTCAAGATCCCGCTTCTGCTCTTCAGTCAGCTCGGTCATCGGTTCATCTCCCTCGTCAGCGGCCCGGTGSGCGAGCCGTACTGGCGTACCTCATGGATATCGGCCATGGCGTTGATCGATTCAAGCATAGGGGCAAGCCGCTCTGCCCATTCGAGCTGGCCGTTCTCGTCGGCAATCAGGTCCTGGCGGATCTCCAGCAGCGCGTGCGCATAGCCGTTGACGATGCAGTGGCGGTACATGGTGTCGCCGCGCAGCGCCCCGTCATAGGGCTCATTGTCACCGACAATGAGCCCCGGCCAAGCCGATAGCAGCTCGATCAGCGGCTGCACCGCGCGCGGATCGGAATCCCAAAGCACGCCCGCGTGCCACGGCCGCGCCCGGCCCTGCATGAACGGCGTGAAGGAGTGGACGGAGAAGACGAAGGGCGCAGCTCCCGTTGCCTCGGCCACCGAGGCGATCACTGAGCCCACCGCCTGTTGATAGGGCCGGTAGTAGTTTTCGATCCGCCGCTGGCGCTCTTCCTCGTTCAGCGGGTAGTTCGCCGGGATGATGGTGCCGTCATAGAGCTGGCGGATCAGCGTCGGGTCGTCCTCCCCACGGTTCGGATCGATCAGCAGGCGAGAGAAACGCGCCATCACCGCGGGAACGCCCAAAAGCTTCGCCAGCGCGCGTGTAACGCCCTCGACGCCGATGTCATAGGCGATGTGCCGGTCGAACTCGCTGGCCGGCAGGCCGAGATCACCGTACTGTTCGGGAAGCTCTCGCCCGGCGTGGTCGGCCACGAGAACCAGCCCCCTGGTCCTGTCCCCGTCGATCAGCTCAAAGGGGGCGAAAAGTGAGTCGCGCGTCATGAGAAATCAGTCGTTCCATAGGCGAATGGCGCAACTGTGTTCCACGAAGCAGGCCAGCATGCAATGGCGCACGGAGGAGGTCTGTTGAGGTCAGGCAGTATCAGGCCACAAATGCGTCAGATCCGGTAAGTCTAATCGTTTCGATTAGCCGCGCCCACGCGTTGACATGTCGCGGCAGTTCTTCGAAAAGAGGCTCAGCATGGCGATTCCTTTGGCGGACAAGATGAGGACGGCTTTGGCAACCGCAGCAAGCTCGCGGCTGGCGGCTTGCACTCTTGGCTTGACGGTCGCTGCAGGAGCACTCCTCGCCGCGCCCAACGCCGCTTTCGCCGATTTTCGCGTTTGCAACGCGACGCAGAGTCTCGTCGGCGTCGCGATCGGCTACCGCGCAAGCACCGGCTGGGTGACGGAAGGCTGGTGGCACATCGAGGCTTCGAGCTGCAAGACGCTGATCGAGGGTCCGCTCTCGTCGCGCTATTACTACCTCTACGCAGAGGATGCGGATCGCGGCGGTCGCTGGGACGGCCCGGTCAACATGTGCGTCGCCGAACGCGAGTTCAAGATTGCCGGCGCGGGTGACTGCTTTGCCCGCGGCTTCCAACGCGCCGGTTTCCAGGAATATGACACCCGGGAGCAGTCCAGCTGGATGGTCCAGCTGACGGATGGTCCCGTCAACGACGGGCCCGCCGTCACCGGAGCAGGTACTCAATGAGACGTAGCCGTAAGGTCAAGATACTCGCCACACTCGGCCCGGCTTCCTCTGAAGAACACATGATCAAGCGGCTCTTTGAAGCCGGCGCCGACGTGTTCCGGATCAACATGAGCCATGCCGACCACGACCTGATGCGCACGCTGGTCGGACGCATCCGCAACGTGGAGCGGGAGGTTGGCCGGCCGATCGGCATCCTTGCGGACCTGCAGGGCCCGAAGCTGCGTGTCGGCAAGTTTGCCAATGGCGCGGAAACGCTCACCGTGGGCCAGACTTTCACGCTGGATGACGACCCGAAGCCGGGCGATTCCACCCGCGTCTACCTGCCCCATCCGGAAATCCTGAAGGCCGTGCAGCCGGGCCATCATCTGCTGATCGATGACGGGCGCCTGCGCCTGCGCGCGGTGGAGGCCGATGGCAAGAAGATCGTCTGCACCGTCGTTTCCGGCACCAAGATATCGGACCGCAAGGGCGTCAGCCTGCCGGATACCGACCTTCCGGTCGGCGCACTGACGGCAAAGGACCGCAAGGACCTCGATGCGGCGCTCGATGCCGGCGTCGACTGGATCGCGCTGTCCTTCATCCAGCGCCCCGAGGACCTCGCCGAGGCCCGCAAGATCGCCCGCGGTCGCGCGCTGCTGCTCTCGAAGATCGAGAAGCCGCAGGCTGTTACCCGCTTGGCTGAAATCATCGAGCTTTCCGACGCGCTGATGGTCGCCCGTGGCGATCTCGGCGTGGAAATGCCGCTCGAGGCTGTCCCCGGCATCCAGAAGCAGATCACCCGCGCGGCCCGCAAGGCCGGCAAGCCGGTTGTGGTCGCCACCCAGATGCTGGAATCGATGATCTCCGCACCGGTGCCGACCCGCGCCGAGGTGTCGGACGTCTCGATCGCCGTGTTCGAGGGCGCCGACGCCATCATGCTGTCGGCCGAATCTGCTGCTGGCGATTATCCGGTCGAAGCCGTGGCGACGATGAACGCCATTGCCGAGCAGGTGGAGCGCGATCCGCTCTATCCCGGCATCATCAACGCGCAGCGTTCCGAGCCGGAGCCGACGGGCGCCGATGCGATTTCGCTTGCCGCCCGCGAGATCGGCGAGACGCTGAAGCTCTCGGCCATCGTCTCCTATACCGCCTCGGGCGCGACGGGCCTGCGCGCCGCGCGTGAGCGCCCGCAGCTGCCGATCATCGCCCTTTCGCCCGTCACCGAGACCACCCGCCGGCTGTCGCTGGTGTGGGGCATCCACTGCGTGGTGACGGAAGATGCGTACAACCTCGACGACATGGTCGACCGCGCGTGCCGCATCGCCAAGGAAGAAGGCTTCGCCAAGGCCGGCGACCGCATCATCATCATGGCAGGCGTGCCGCTCCGCACGCCGGGCGCCACCAACATGCTGCGCATCGCCATCGTCAACTGACACTCGTCAACTGACACCGGCGCAACTCTTCCTGCAAACGGTCTGAAAGTCAGATCCCCTGCCCGGCAAGCTCGTCCGCGAGCTTGCCGAGTTCGGTTTGCGCCTCGCGCATCATCGGATAGATCTCAAGCAGCCGCTGGTAGGCGCGCATAGCTGCCTCCTTGCGGTCGTCCTCGCGAAGAATCGTTGCCATGCCGGAAAGCGCCCCGAAATGGCGCGGCTCAAGCTCGAGCACGCGGCCGATGTCGGCCATCGCCTTCGGGTAGTCGCCATTCATGAAGTGGACGGTCGCGCGCCGGTTCCAGCCCTCAGCATAGTTGGGCGCCAGCAATATCACCTGGTCGAGCAGGTCGAGCGCGACGTCGTTCTGCTCGCTGTCCATCGCTTCCTGCGCCCAGAGCATCAGGAGATCGATGCTGGCGCTGCCAGACTGCGACCACTGCTGGAGAATGCGGGTGGAGACCCTGCGGGCGGCGCCCTCGTCACGGGCGCGCTTCAGCTCGGCGAACAGCGCGTCCAGACGTGCCTTCGGCTGCTCAGCCGTCAGGCTTGCCGCATGACGGCCAGTCTGCTGGGCCAGCGCACCGCCAGCCGGCAGCGCGCCCAGCACCAGGCCAAGGGCCAAAATAAAAACGTTCCGCATGCGCAGGAATCTACCTGTAGCGTGCGGAACGTCAATCGAATATCGCGTGAGGTGCGTTAGGGGATTAGCCCTGACGAGCCTTGTAGCGCGGGTCGGTCTTGTTGATGATGTAAACGCGGCCCTTGCGGCGAACCAAACGATTGTCGCGGTGACGGCCCTTGAGCGCCTTGAGCGAGTTCTTGATCTTCATCGGTCTAGCCCGTGTTCTGATGTGCCCATACGGGCCAAATTGAAAGCGTGCCGCAAGGCACGCCGCGAAATCGGGTTGCTCATAGCTGGCAGGTGCTTGCCTGTCAACCGGTTCCAAGCGTTACGGCACTAGGCCGATGCCTTTCTGAAGCCCGCCGCCAGCATGGCCGCGCCGATCAGCAACGAGCCGCCGGTCCGGTTGACGATACGCTGCACGCTGGGCTTGCGAATTGCGCCCCGCGCCATCGAGGCAAGCAGTGCGTAGGCCGCCGCGTTGAGGGTCGCAAGGATCACGAATGTGGTCTCGAACACGACCATCTGGGTCAGCGCAGGTGCGGCCGGATCGAGAAACTGGGGCAGGAAAGCGACAAAGAAGATGATGCTCTTCGGGTTGAGCGCGGTGACGACATAAGCGTGCAGGAAGATGCGCCGCGCGTTGGTCTCCTTCTCGGCCTGCGGGATTGCTCCGTCGCCCACGGGCGCGCGCCAGAGCTTGATGCCGAGATAGACGAGATAGGCGGCGCCGATCCACTTCAGCACCGTGAACAGCGTCGCCGATGTGGCAAGCAGCGCGCCGACGCCGAGCATCGAGGCGGTCATGGCGGTGAAATCACCGAGTGCGACGCCGGCAACGGTCGCGGAAGCCACGCGCCGGCCATGGCTCAGGGCATAGGAGACAACGAGAAGGATGGTCGGGCCCGGTATGGCCAGCATGATCGCCGACGCCACCGCAAATGCAGCCCAGGTTTCAAACGACATCTGCACCTCCTGGGAGAAACAGGAGCTGCAGCAAGCCACGAATGGTGGGGCCGTGCAAGGACCGCGCCTGTCAGCCCCGGTTGATGCGGGTGAAGTGGCCCATCTTGCGGCCCGGTCGCGCCTCGGCCTTGCCGTAGAGGTGCAGCACCAGGTCAGGTTCCGCGAGCAGCTGCGGCGTGCGCAGGATATCGTCGCCGATCAGGTTCTCCATCACGCAGTCGCTGTGGCGACGCGGATCGCCGAGCGGCAAGCCCGCGACGGCACGGATATGCTGCTCGAACTGCGAGATCGCGCAGGCCGCCTCCGTCCAGTGGCCGGAATTGTGCACGCGCGGCGCGATTTCGTTGGCGAGCACCGAGCCGTCAGGCAGCACGAACAGTTCGACGCCGATGACGCCGACATAGTCGAGCCCTGCGAGGATCTTCCTCGCCACCTCGCGCGCAGCCTCGGCGGTTGCATCGCTGATCGACGCGGGAACGGTCGAGGTGTGCAGGATGCCGTTGCGATGGACGTTCTCGGCCGGATCGTAGGCCTCTACGTGTCCATCCTTGCTCCGGGCGGCGATGACCGAAATCTCGCGCTCGAACGGCACCAGCGATTCGAGGATCAGTGGCACCGATCCCATCGCCACATAGGCGTCCTTCGCGTCCTCGGCGGTCGCGTTGCGGAATAGGCGCTGACCCTTGCCGTCATAACCGAGGCGGCGGGTCTTGAGGATGCCGTTGCCGCCAAAGGCTTCAAGCCCAGCAATAAGATCCTCGTCGCTGTCGACCTTGACGAACTTTGCCGTCGCAATGTCCATCGCATTGAGCGTGGTCTTTTCGGTTACACGGTCCTGCGCGGCCTCAAGCGCGGCAGGCGGCGGGAACACTGGCACCTTCGCGTTCAGCGCGATTGCGGCTTCGACCGGGACGTTCTCAAATTCGTAGGTGACGACGGCGCAGTCCTTCGCGAGAGCCACCAGCGCGTCAGCGTCGTCATAAGGCGCGACGAGGTGCTCGTTAGCGGTCTGCGCGGCGGGGCAGTCGTCCTGCGGCTCGAGAATGATCGTGCGATAGCCGAGGCGCGCCGCGGCGATCGAGAGCATCCGGCCAAGCTGGCCGCCGCCGACGATGCCGATCGTCGAGCCGAGGGGAAGAGGAGAGGTCATGCTTCGTCCGTCGGAAATTCTGCGACCTTGTCGGTCTGGGCAGCACGCCAGGCATCGAGCCGTTCGGCCACCGCCGCGTCGTGAAGGGCAAGAACGGCAGCCGCGAGCAGCGCCGCGTTGATGGCGCCGGCCTTGCCGATCGCCACCGTGCCGACCGGGATGCCGCCCGGCATCTGCACGATCGACAGCAGCGAATCCTGACCCGAAAGCGCCTTGGATTCGACCGGCACGCCGAACACCGGCAGCGGAGTCATGGCAGCGGTCATGCCGGGCAGATGGGCAGCACCGCCGGCGCCGGCGATGATGACTTTGAAGCCCTTTGCCTTGGCGGTGGTGGCGAAATCATACAGCCGCTGCGGCGTGCGGTGCGCCGAAACTATGCGGCTTTCATGCGAGATCCCGAGGGCGGTGAGCGTTTCCGACGCGTGACGCATCGTCGCCCAGTCGGACTGGCTCCCCATGATGATTGCGACGTCTGCGGGGCTGCTGGCCATGGTCGGTACTCCATTCGGGACCGCCGCCGATTAACGCAATCGGGCCCCTGCCGCAAGCTGCGGGCGCGTCAGGCTATGATGTCCGGGATGATGCGATCTTCGAGTTCCTGCAGCCGGTCCTTCAGGGCCAGCTTCTTCTTCTTCATACGCTGGATCTGCAGCGCATCACAGCCAACGGCCATCATCGCATTGATCGCAGCGTCGAAGTCGGAATGTTCCTGTTTGAGCTTGGCGAACTCGAGACGAAGAGAGGCCTGTTCCTGATCCGACATACCAATCCGAGTGCTGCTTAGACTGCGACGCCCATAAAGGGAGGAAGATTCGACGCATCCTTGCATCGACCATGGCTAAACATAGCACAAGTCAGGACGCGGCGAAATGACACCAAGAGGCATTCGACAGGACACATTTTAGGTGGCAGACTGTCTTTGTGCCGTCATGAAACACAACGGCCACTGATGGCCCTGATGGCACGTACGAGGAACCAGAAGGGAGAGCCTAATATGTCTCTTGCATCCCACCTTGCTGAGCTGGAACGAAAGCACGGCGACCTCGAACGTCAAATCGATGAGGCGCTGAATCAGCCCTCGTTCGATACCATCGAGCTTACCAAGCTCAAGCGCCGCAAGCTGGCACTCAAGGACGAGATCAGGAAACTCCAGGCTCCGACGCAGCACTGAGGCGCTGGGCAGAATTCCGAAAATCGATTTGTGCTCTGCCGACGGCGCCCGCGCCGTCGGTTTCGTTTTTTACTCCTGCCAGAACTGGTCCAGCCAAAGATTGAGCTTCACGAAGCCGGGTTCACTGATCTCGTAGACGCGTCTGGTGCCTTGCGAGCGCACGGAAACGAGCCCGCTGTCGAGCAGTATCTTCAGGTGCTGCGACACGGCCGGGCGCGAGACGGGAAGCCCGCTCGCCAGTTGGTTGACGGTCTTCGGTCCCCGCCTGAGCTCCTCAAGCAGGTAACGCCTGTTCGTGTCGGCGATCGCCGTGAACGCGTCGGGCTGGCCCATGGCCGGAAATCCTAGACTTCCCTTGCGGAAACTCAAGTCTCCGCGTCGGCCGGGTGGGTCTCCTCCGGTTCAGCTTCAGGTACCGCCTCAGGCCTGGGTTGCTCCTCCGCCGGCGCGGCCGCATCCGCATCGGCGCGCGGATCGAGTAGCGTCGACTGCGGCGTGCCGATCCGGTCGGACGGCAGCGTCAGGAACGCCTCGCGATCCTCGATCGGAACCGGCGCGCGCAGGCGGACACGCAGCAGCGAGTAGGCGCCGAGCGCAAGGTGCGGCGCAGCGGTTGCCAGGAACAGGCCTTCCGGGCGCATCTCGCCCATTAGCGCAGCGCCGAGCAGCGGGCCGATCATCGTCCCGAAGCCGTAGAGGAACAACAGGCCGCCGGACACCTTCACGAAATCCTCGGGCTTCGCGTGGTCGTTCGCATGCGCAACCGCGATCGAATAGAGCGTGTAGGCAAGCCCGCCATAAAGTCCCGTAATGATCAGGATGGGAGCCAACTCCCTCGGCATGAACAGGAACATCACGAGGCCGCACAGCGCAGCGCCAAACGAGGCCGCGGCCAGCACGTAGCGTCTGTCGGTGCGGTCGGAGGCACGCCCGACCGGAACCTGCGCCAGCGCGCCGAAGAGAACCACGAGGCTCATCATCAGCGCCACATTTCCGGAGGCAAGGCCTGCACGCGCACCGTAAACCGCGCCAAGCGTGCCCCACGCGCCGTTGGCGACGCCCACCAGCAGGCAGCCGACCGCCGCGACCGGCGAATTCTTATAGAGGCCCGGAACGTCGAGCTTGACGTCGGCGAGCGGCTGCGGGCTCGCGGCCGAGGACACGGCGGTCGGGATCACCGAGGCACAGAAAAAGATGCCGACGATGAGGAAGAGGTCCGCGGTTGCCACGTCAAACACCGCCACCAGCATCTGCCCACCCATGATCGAGGCGTAGGTGACCATCATGTAGAGGCCGAACACCCGTCCGCGGTTTTCGTTGGTCGCCTTCTCGTTGAGCCAGCTCTCGATCACCATGAAGGCGCCGGCCATGGCAAAGCCGGTTCCCGCGCGCAGCACGATCCACGCTGTTTCGTTGATCCAGATGCCGGTCATCAGCGCGATCATCGCCGCCGACGCCGCCAGCGCGCTGAAGGACCGGATATGCCCGACTTTTCGCACCAGCCGCGGAATGAAGTAGCAGCCCGCAACGAAACCGCCCGCCCACGCTGTGCCGAGCAGGCCGAGGGAGGCGGTCGAAAAGCCTTCGGCCTGGCCGCGCAACGGCAGGACAAGCCCGTGCAGGCCGGATGCGGCCAGCAGGAAGGCTGTGCCGCTCAGCAGGGAAAAGATGGCGCGGTAGGTCGTGAACATCGGCAGGCTCCGTGCGCCCATCTTCCTTGAGATTCGCACATCAGGGTGAATCGGCAGCGCCGTTTTGTCCACTGACCGCGACAATTAGATGACACGCGGATCAAACGCGTACTATCATCTTTTCTCGGCGTCCCTACCGGTTGCATTTGCTGAACTTATGCATAGGCTGACGTTCGGGAAGGGGCCATGTCATGCGTTACGTTCAGCTTCGCGCATTCCATTATGTTGCCATCTGCGGAGGGTTCTCCCGGGCGGCAGAGGCGATGTTCCTCACGCAGCCGGCGGTGTCCGACCAGGTGCGCAAGCTGGAGGAGGAATACGACGTCCTCCTGTTCAACCGGCACAAGAAGCAGGTGACGCTGACAGAGACCGGCCAGCGGCTGCTGGAGATCACCCGGCGAATGTTCGACATCGAGCAGCAGGCGCTGGAGCTTTTGTCGGAATCGAGGGCGCTGCGCTCAGGCACGCTGCGCATCGTGGCTGATGCCGCGCACCACATGCTGCATATCCTGGCCCGCTTTCGCGAGGTTTATCCCGGCATCTCGATCTCGTTGCAGTCCGGCAATACGGAGACCGTCATCTCCAGCCTCTACAGCTACGAAGCAGACATCGGCGTGCTGGGCGGCCTGCCATCCGGCCGCGACTTCGAGGTCGTGCGCCTGAACTCAACGCCGATCGTCGCCTTCGTGGCAACCAGCCACCACCTCGCCGACCGCACCTCGCTGACCTTCGAGGATCTTGCAAAAGAGCCGCTCGTCATGCGCGAACGCGGCTCGAAGACGCGGCAGAAGCTGGAGGAGCGCGCGGCCGAACTCGGAATCGAACTCAAGCCGGCTATCGAGGCGGAGGGCCGCGAGGCCGTCCGCGAGATCGTCGCGTCCGGCGGCGGCATCGGCTTCGTCTCCTCGGCCGAGTTCGGTCAGGAGGGACGGCTGGTGCGCATTCCGATCGAAGGACCGGAAATGCTGATGGACGAGGCGCTGATCTGCCTGCGCGAGCGCGCCGGCGGCAAGCTCGTCAGCGCCTTCCTCGAGATCGCTCGCGCAATGACGGAGGCCGAAGCTATCCGGCCATGATGGCGCGCTCGACGATGTCGAGCGCCCGGTCGAGATCCTCGCGCTCGATCGTCATCGGCGGCGACAGCGTCAGTACGCTGCCCGACGACACCTTGAACGACAGCCCTTCCTCGAGGCAGCGATAGAATACCCGCTCGGCGCGCTCGACCGCTGGCAGCCGTGCGTCGCGATCCTCGGTCAGCTCGACGCCGAACATCGCCCCGCGGCCGCGGACATTGGCGATGTAGGGGGTCTTGTCCATCAGGTTGCTGAGCCGCTCGATCGCATAATCGCCGAACTCGGCCGCACGCTCGGCAAGTCCTTCCTCGCGGATGACGTTGATGGTCGTCAACGCCGCGCGTGAGGTAACCGGATTCTTCTCGTGTGTGTAGTGGCCGATCGCGTAGTCGCCGGCGAGATCAAGGTCGCGCCGCGCCACTACCGCCGCGATCGGCAAGATTGCACCGCCAAGCGCCTTGCCGAGCACCAGGATGTCCGGAACGACGCCGTCATGCTCGTGGGCGAAGAACTTGCCTGTCTTGCCAAGGCCGGTCGGGATCTCGTCGAAGATGAGAAGCGTGCCGTGGCGGTCGCAGGCCTCGCGCACCTTCTTCCAGAAGCCGGGCGCGGGCGGCAGCGCCGAGGTCGCGCGCATAGGCTCCGCAATGAAGGCGGCAATGTCGCCCTCGCGGCCAAGAACGTAGTCGATCATATTGGCGCAGGCTTCCGCCGACGCCTCAAGCGACTTATGGCCATAGGGGCAGCGGAACGCATCCCAAGGCGCCACATGCTCGGCGCCGGGCAGCAGCGCACCCGCAATCTTGGAGGCACGGAAGGTCGATTCGCCGCCGACGCTCGATGCGCCGAAGCCGGCACCATGGAAGGCATCCCAGAACGACAAGGTCTTGTGGCGCCCAGTCGCGATCTTGGCGATGCGGAGTGCCACTTCAACGGCGTCCGAGCCGCCGGTCGTGAACAGCACCTTGCCGAGGTTGCCCGGCGCCAGCTCACCCAGCTTCTCGGCCAGCTCCACGGCCGGCTCGCAGGCGAAGCGACGCGGCGCGAAGCTCAGCTCGTCGAGCTGCGCCTTGATCGCCGCCACCACCTTCGGATGCGCATAGCCGATGTGGTGGACGCTGTTGCCATGGAAATCCATGTAGCGCTTGCCGGCGATGTCCTCGATCCAAATGCCTTCGGCCTTTGCGATCGTCGACATGCACGGGGATGACAGGCTCTGGTGCAGGAAGGCGTCGGCGTCGCGCTCGATCAGCCGTTTCGTTGCCGGATGCTGCTGCGCTGCATTCCAGCGGGCGCGTGCGTCGGAGCGGTTCGACTCCCCCTCAGTGTGAACCTTCATGCCATTCCCCTTTATTGTCATTGCTGGTGGGCGGGCCTGACGGCTCACCCGAATAGTTCTGAAACCGTCTCCTCGCCGATGGCAAAGCCGATGCTGGCCCCTACCCCGCTCGTTACCATCGCCAGGCGTACATCCGGGTGCGGCGCGTCGACAAAAAATGCATTGGGACCCGACGCATAGGTACCGACCCAGCGGGCGACGACCGGCAGCTGCAGCCCGCCGAACAGCCGCTCGAACTCGCCGATGATCAACCGGTCGACGGCCTCCGTTCCGAACGGATCCGGCGTGGGACCGTAGTGGTGCGAGTCGCCGATGACCAGCGAGCCGTCCGGCCCCTGCGCCACGATCAGGTGGATGCCGTTGGCAAGCTCCTCGGCCTGCTCGGCCTGAAGCCGCGCCTTCAGCGCGGCAGCCTCCGGACGTGCGGCATAGCCGTCATATCGGATCAGGCTGAGGTCGGAGAGGATTGCAGCCGACAGCCGGAAGCCGGGATCCGCCAGCCGCACCATCTGCAGCTTGCAGCGCTGCACGCCGCGCGCGGCGATCCGGTCCGCGAACAGCCCGGTCAGGTCGTCGCCTGAGCAGACGACAATCTTTTTCGCGGCGATTTCGCCATCAATCGTCCGCACGACGCCCGGTTCGACCGCTGAAACGGCTGTCGAGAAACGGAATTCTAGGCCCTGGCTGGCCAGATAGCTGACGATGCGCGGCACCGCATCGCGCGATTCGACCCTCAGTTCGTACGGGCTGTAAAGGCCGCCAGAGAGCCGAGGCGTATCGAGTTGCGGTTGTCGCTCGGCCACCGCCTGCGGCGTCAGCAGCGTGCATTCGGCACCGTCTTCGGTCGCCGCGTAGCTTTCCAGCACCGCCATCGCTTCCGGACGCTGCGCGGCGACGATCGCGCCGCGATGCATCACGTCAATGCCAGCTTTTCCGGCCACATCCATCCAGATCTCGCGGCTGACGAGCGCGCGGCTGCGGATGGTGCTGCTGTCCTGCCCCGTCACCGTGACGAGGCCGAAATTGCGGATGGAGGCACCGTTGGGCTGCGCGTCGCGATCGATAACGACGACGCGCAGACCCCGCTTAAGTCCCGCGAGCGCGTGGGCGAGGCCCACGATGCCCGCACCAACGATCGCGAGGTCGTATGTCACGCTGTCACCACGGCAGGGAGAATGTCTTGACGTTGGTGTAGGACTTCATCGCCTCGATGACGCCTTCCTTGTAGCCGTTGCCGCTATCCTTGATGCCGCCGAACGGGCTCATCTCGATGCGGTAGCCGGGGACTTCCCAGATGTTGACCGTACCGACCTTGAGGCCCGCAATGTACTTCTGCATGCGGCGGAAGTCGTTGGTGCAGACACCYGASGAGAGGCCAAAGGCGGTCGAGTTGGARAGCGCGATCAGCKCRTCRTCRTYGTCCGGCGCGCGGATGATCGGCACGATCGGGCCGAAGGTTTCCTCCATCACGAGCTCGGAGGAATGCGGCACGCGGTCGACGACGATCGGCGGCAGGAGCGCACCCTGGCGGCCGGGGTGRTAGAGGATCTCGGCACCGGCTTCSGCGGCCATRTAMACGCGCTGTTCGAAGAGCGCKGCGGCCYTTTCRTGSACSACGGTGCCSAGCTCGGTCGCCCGGTCCATCGGATCGCCGAACTTCAGCTTCTTCGCGCGCTCGAGCACCAGCGGCACGAAGCGATCGGCGACCTTTTCCTGAACAAGGATGCGCTTGACGGCCGTGCAGCGCTGGCCCGAGTTTTTCGTGGCACCGGCAACGGCAAGGTCGGCGGCCCTGGCAAGATCCTCGTCGGAGAGGTCGTTCAAAATGATCAGCGGGTCGTTGCCGCCGAGCTCCAGCACCTGGCGCTTGTAGCCGGCCTTCGAGGCGATCATCTTGCCGACCGGCACGCCGCCGGTGAACGTGATCAGGTCGATGTTCGGATTGGTGATCATCTCGTCACCAATGTCCTGCGGCCAGCCGGTGACGACCGACAGCATCTGCGGTGGCAGGCCGGCCTCATAAAGAATGTCGGCCAGCATCAGCGCCGTCATCGGCGTCAGTTCCGTCGGCTTGACCACCACGCAGTTGTTGGTCGCAATCGCCGGCGCCACCTTGTGCGAGACCATGTTGAGCGGGTGGTTGAACGGGGTGATCGCCGAGATCGCATTGAGCGGCTCGCGCAGGGTAAAAATCTTGCGCTGCTTGCCGTGGGGGGTGAGATCACAGGAGAAGATCTCGCCGTCGTCGATGAGGCAAAGCTGGCCCGAGAGCGTGAAGACGTCAAAGGCGCGGCCGACCTCGTAGAGCGAGTCCTGCTTGGAGATGCCGAGTTCCAGCGTGACGAGATCGGAAATCTCTTCCTTGCGCGCGTTCAAAAGCTCGGCGGTCTTCAGAAGGATCTTCTGGCGCTCGTAGCGGGTGAGCTTCGGCTGGTAGCTGGCAGCGATCTCGAAGGCGCGGCGGGCGTGGCTCGCATTGCCCGCCGGCACCGTGCCGACGACGGTGTCGTTCCACGGATAGCGGACCTCGAGCGTTGCTTCCGCATCCACCTTCTCGCCGGCAATGCGCATCGGCTCGTGGCGGACTTTGATCGTGCTGTCTGAATGGGTCATCTGTTCTCAATCCCGTCTCAGAAAGGCCGCGTAACGGCAGCGCCAACGCGTGAGCCTGATCGTCTGGTTTTTTCCCTGCACCTTACCCATCCCCAGAAGGGGAAGGGAAAGCAGGCAAGGTTCTTGCAAGGCCATCAGCCTTGCCTTGTTCTTCGTTCCCGGCGCTGGCACCGCCCTGCCTCAAGGCTTTCTTCTGTACCCC